>CANFIE010000093.1 GCA_947446625.1 Acetobacteraceae bacterium
GGATTTCGCCACGTTCCTGTCCCTGAATACCCGCATGCCCAAAACATGCAGGCGGGCAAAGGGACCATGCTTCACATGACCGAGCGCGAAATGCAGGCCAAGCTGGCCGAGTTGGACCGGCTGCTGAACGACCCCGAAGCCCGCATGGACCCGGCCCGGGTCTGGACCCTGCTGGCCGAAATCCGCACCCAGCCGCAGCGCTGACCCACAGCGCCTGATCGGCTCAGGCGGAATCGCCGCAAGCCGTAAATCAGCCGCTCCAGAGCAAGAAATCCGTTCTGATGGAATCATCAGAACGGATTTCTTGCTCTAGTATCAATTGGTTATAGAGCACGAAATGCGCCCAACAGGGCGCATAGTGCTCTAACCCACCCGCCGGGCGCCGATCAAAAACTCGCGGTTGCCCTCGGGTCCCAGCAGCGGGCTGGCTTCTACCCCAAGCACCTGCCAGCCGGGCAGTTCGGCCCACCAGCGGCTGATCTTGTCGCACACCGCCCGATGCACCCCGGCGTCGCGCACCACGCCGCCCTTGGCCACGGCCGGCCCTACCTCGAATTGCGGTTTTATCAATGCCACTGCCCAGGCGCCGGGCGCGCACAACCGCAGCGGAAAATCCAACACCATCTGCAGGCCAATGAAGCTGGCATCGCACACCAGCGCCCCCACCGGCTCCGGCACCGTGCTGGCATCCAGGTAGCGGGCGTTGACCTTTTCCTTCACCACCACGCGCGGGTCGTTGCGCAGCTTCCAGGCCAGTTGGCCATGGCCCACATCCACCGCGTAAACCTTGGCCGCGCCATGGTGCAGCAGCACATCGGTAAAGCCGCCGGTGGAGGAGCCCACATCCAGCGCCACCAGCCCGGTCGGGTTCAGGCCAAAATGCGCCAGCCCATGCGCCAGCTTCACGCCACCGCGTGAAACCCAAGGGTGGTCCTGGCCACGTATCTCCAGCGGCGTGTCCAGCGCCAGGGCGGTGCCGGGCTTGTCCACCCGCTGCTCGCCCGAATACACCTTCCCGGCCAGGATCAGCGCCTGCGCCCGGGTACGGCTTTCCACCAGCCCACGGTCAACCAGCATCTGGTCAACCCGAAGTTTCGCCACGGCTAGCGCCTGATCGGCTTAGGCAGCAACGCCCTAAGCCGTGAATCAGTCGCTCCAACAAAACAACCTGGGCGTGAGCACTTCAGCATGAAGGGGTCACGCTCAGGCCCGAACAGGCTGTGCCAGCGCATCCACGCCCAGGGCCCGCAGCGCCGTCTCAACAATATGCTGCGCGTTCAGCCGGGCCTCGTCGTACTGCTTCTTCGGGTTTTCGTGGTCGATATAGGTGTCCGGCAGGCACATCGGCCGGAACTTCAGCCCGCCATCCAGCAGGCCCTGCCATGCCAGGTGATGCCCGACGAAGCTGCCATAGCCGCCCACCGAGCCTTCCTCGATGGTGATCAGCACCTGGTGCTCGCGCGCCAGCCGCTCGGTCAGCGCCACGTCCAGCGGCTTGGCAAAGCGCGCATCGGCCACGGTAGTGGAAAGCCCACGGGCCTCCAGAGCCTCAGCCGCCTTCAGCGCTTCCGCCAGGCGGGTGCCGTAGCTGAGGATGGCCACCTTCGTGCCCTCCTTCACCACGCGCCCCTTGCCGATCTCAATCAGCGAGCCGCGCTTGGGCAGTTCCAGCCCCAGCCCTTCGCCACGCGGGTAGCGAATGCCAATCGGGCCTTCGTCGAACTCGGCGGCGGTGCGCACCATGTGCATCAACTCAAGCTCGTCGGCCGCCGCGCACAGCACCATGTTGGGCAGGCAGCCCAAATAGGCAATGTCGAAGCTGCCGGCATGGGTGGCGCCATCGGCGCCCACCAGCCCGGCCCGGTCCATGCCGAAGCGCACCGGCAGCTTCTGCAGCGCCACGTCATGCATCACCTGGTCATAGGCGCGCTGCAGGAAGGTGCTGTAGATGGCCACGAAGGGCTTGAACCCCTCGGTCGCCAGCCCGGCCGCGAAGGTCACGGCGTGCTGCTCGGCAATGCCCACGTCAAAGCTGCGGGTGGGGAATTTCTTGGCAAAGGCGTCCAGCCCGGTGCCGGAAGGCATGGCGGCATTGATGGCGCAAATCCGCTCATCAAGCTCGGCCTCACCCACCAGGGCGTTGCTGAACACCTTGGTGTAGCTCGGCGGCCCCGGCGGCGCCTTAACCTGCTCACCGGTCACCACGTTGAACTTCACCACGCCGTGGTACTTGTCGGCGCTGGCCTCGGCCGGGGCGTAGCCCTTGCCCTTCTGCGTCACCGCATGAATCAGGATCGGCCCCTGGTGGTCGGTGTCGCGGATGTTGCGCAGCACCGGCAGCAGGTGGTCCAGGTCATGCCCGTCCACCGGCCCCACGTAATAGAAGCCCAGTTCCTCAAACAACGTGCCGCCGGTCAGCAGGCCACGGGCATATTCATCCGCCCGCTTCGCCGCCCGCTCGATCGGCGCCGGGAAGTGCTTCGCCAACCGCGCCATCAGGTCGCGCAGGTTCAGGAAGGGCCGGCTGGAAATGGTGCGCGACAGGTAATTGCTCATCGCGCCAACCGGCGGGGCAATCGACATGTCGTTGTCGTTCAGGATGACGATCAGCTTCGACTTCGCCGCGCCGGCATTGTTCATGGCCTCGTAGGCCATGCCCGCGCTCATCGCGCCGTCGCCGATCACGGCAATCACGTGCCGCTCATTCTCGCCCTTCAGGTCCTGGCCAATGGCCATGCCCAGCCCGGCGGAGATCGAGGTGCTGGAATGCGCCGCGCCGAAGGGGTCGTATTCGCTCTCGCTGCGCTTGGTAAAGCCGGACAGCCCGCCACCCTGGCGGATGGTGCGCATGCGGTCGCGCCGGCCGGTAAGGATTTTATGCGGGTAGGCCTGGTGGCCCACATCCCAAATCAGCCGGTCGCTCGGCGTGTCAAACACCGCATGCACCGCCACGGTCAGTTCCACCACGCCCAGCGAGGCACCCAGATGCCCACCGGTGGCGCTGACCGCGTCAATGGTCTCGGCCCGCAACTCGTCGGCCAATTGCTTCAACTGGTCGTTCGACATGTTGCGCATGTCGGCCGGGTACTTCACCCGGTCCAGCAACGGCGTATGGGGTGCAGGAGACATCAGGACCTCCGCTCGATCACGAAGTTCGCGAGCATTTTGAGCAATTCCGCCTTGTCGCCGAAAACGTCAACATGGGCCTTGGCCTGGGTTACCAGACGTTCAGCTTGCATCCGGGCGCGGTCGAGGCCGTAGAGCGACACGAGCGTGGCCTTGCCCATCGCCGCATCCTTGCCGGTAGCCTTGCCGGTTTCCTCGGCCGAGGCCGTGGCATCCAGCAGGTCATCGGCAATCTGGAAGGCGGCGCCCAGGTCGCGGCCATAGCTCAGCAGGGCGTGGCGCTGGCTGCTGGCGGCCTTGCCCAACACCGCACCCGCCTCGGCCGAGAACTCTATCAACCGGCCGGTCTTCAGCGTCTGCAGCCGGCCAATGGCGGCCTCGTCCTGCGGGCTCTTGCCCTGCTCTGCCATCATGTCGAGCATCTGCCCGCCACACATGCCGCGCGGCCCAGCGGCGGCGGCCAGCATGCGCACCAGTTCAATCCGCACGCCCGGGTCCGGGTGGGTATCCTCATCGGCCAGCACCGTGAAGGCGTGGCATTGCAGCGCGTCGCCGGCCAGAATCGCGGTGGCTTCGTCGAACGCCTTGTGGTTGGTCGGCTTGCCGCGGCGCAGATCGTCATTGTCCATGGCCGGCAGGTCGTCATGGATCAGGCTATAGGCGTGCACCATCTCAATGGCGCAGGCCACCCGCAGCGCCGCATTGCGCGAAACGCCGAACTGCCGCGCCCCTTCCAGCACCAGGAAGCCGCGCAGCCGCTTACCGCCGCCGATGACGGAATAGCGCATCGCCTCATACAGCCTGGCCTCGGCACCATCCGGCACCGGCAGCAGCACCTCCAGCGCCTGGTCAATCTCGGCCGCCGCCTGGGTCATGGCATCGGCCAGGGTGGCGGCGTGGTGCGGAGTATCAGTGCTCATCCCGGTCCTACTCGACATCCCTGAGCGTCGGCCCGCCCGGCGCGGCGACAATCGCCTGCACCTTCGCCTCGGCCTCGGCCAACAAAGTTTCGCAGCGGCGGCGCAAGGCCACACCACGCTCGTAGCTCTCAATGGCGCTGGCCAGGTTGCCCTGGCCGCCTTCCAGCGCCTTCACAATCCCTTCCAACTCCGCCAGCGCCGCCTCGAAGGAGAGGGCAGCAACCGCCGAATCATCCTGCGCGGCATGCTGGCCACGAGCTTCCACCATAGGGACCTCCCAGCAGCTAACCTGCAGCCCGAGGGGCGGAATATAGGCTCCCGCGCGTTTGGGCAAACCGGGGCTTCGCCCGGTGTGGCCCCAAAAAGCCACAGGCGTTTCAAATACGCCACAGTTCCGGGCCGCCGCCGCTTCAGGTTGCAGCCCATGGGCAGAGCGATTACCCCCTGCAACGGAGTCATCACTGCATCCGCACTGGGCGCTGCCCGGCACGTCTGAGTCCTCGAAAGGTCAACGCCATGTCTGCCCTGCCAGACGGGTTCCGCCCGCATTTCCTCCCGCCCGCGGTACTCACCCGCATCCAGGAGGCCACCTGGGTGACCCGCCACAAGGGCCACCTTTGCATCAAAAGCCCATTCGACTTTGCCCTCTACATGCAGTTGCTGGACCGGCTGCGCCCGGCCACCATCTTCGAGATCGGCGCCAACCAGGGCGGCTCGGCGCTGTGGTTCGCCGACATGATGCAGGTGTACGGTCAGCCCGGCCACGTGGTGTCGCTGGACCTGCCTGAGGTCATCGCCGCCATGCCGTTCAGCGACCCGCGCATCAGCTTCCTGGCCGGAGATGCCTGCAATCTGGCCGCCACGCTGACCCCGGCGCTGCTGGCCACCCTGCCCCGCCCCTGGCTGGTGGTAGAGGACAGCGGCCATATCTTCGCCACATCCACAGGCGTGCTGGAGTTCTTCGACCCGCTGATGGCCAGCGGCGAATACATTGTGGTGGAGGATGCCAGCCTCAGTTATTTCGTTAAGCCAATGTATCGGGTGTTTGAAGACGGCCCGCTCCGAGCCATCGCGGCCTTCCTGGCGCGGCGCGGCGCGGACTATGAAGTCGACCGCAGCCTGAACGACTTCTACGGCCCCAACGTCACCTGGCACTGTGAGGGTTGGCTGCGGCGCAAATAGCGCCCACCCCGGCTCAGGCCCGCAGCAGCGCCCGCACATGGGCGGCGGCGGAAAGCGCCAGCGCCTCCAGGTCGTAGCCGCCCTCCAGCAGGCTCACCACCCGGCCGCCGCAGAAGCGTTCGGCCACGGCGCAAAGCTGTTCGGTCAGCCAGCCGAAATCCGCCTCGCGCAGCCGCAGTTGGGCCAGGGGGTCGCGGGCATGGGCGTCGAATCCGGCCGAAATGATGACCAACCCCGGCTCGAACGCCGCCAGGGCGGGGAGGATCTCGCTCAGCCAGGCGTCGCGGAAGGCATTGCCATCGGCGCCCGGCGGCAGCGGCACATTGAGCACATTACCCAGCCCCCGCTCGCTCCGCGCCCCGGTGCCGGGGTATAGCGGCGACTGGTGGGTGGAGGCGTAGAAGATGGTGGGGTCGTCCACCACGCAGGCCTGGGTGCCGTTGCCGTGGTGGACATCGAAATCCAGAATCGCCACGCGCATGACGCCATGGGCGTGCTGGGCATGCCGGGCGGCCACCACGGCGTTGGAAAACAGGCAGAATCCCATGGGAATGCCCGGTTCCGCATGATGCCCGGGCGGGCGCACGGCGCAGAAGGCGCGGCGCACCTCGCCCCGGCACACCGCATCCACCGCCGCCACCCCGGCGCCGGCGGCGCGCAAGGCAGCCTCGGCGCTGCCATGGCTCATGATGGTGTCGCCATCCAGCCCCAGCGTTTCGCCCTCGGGGGGCCTTACGGCCAAAATGGCATCCACATAATGCCGCGGGTGCACCCGGCAGAGTTGGGCGATGGTCGCCTCGGGCGCCTCATCCCTTATCAGGTCGGCGAATTCCTCGGCGTCCAGGGCCCGCAGCACGGCGCGCAGGCGGTCCGGGCATTCGGGGTGGTGCTCGCCGGGTTCATGCAGCAGGCAGGCCCGGTGGCTAAGGAGCAGGACACTCATGGCGCCACCCGCTTGCGCAGGGCGTAGCGGAACACCGCGCCTTCCTGAGCGGCTTCCAGCAATTCATGGCCGGTTTCGCTGCAATAGGCGCGGAAGTCGGCCATACTGGCAGGGTCCGTGGCCAGCACGCGCAGGGTGGCGCCGTCGGGCAGGCCGCGCAGCACCTTGTTGGCCTTCAACACCGGCAGCGGGCAGGTCAGCCCCTGCACATCCAAAAGGGTTTCCGTCATGCCCCGAGTCCAGCACCGCAGCCCCGCCGCTGCAAGGCGTTGCTGATGCTGCGCCTTGGCATAGACCTGGGCGGCACCAAGACCGAGGTGGTGGCGCTGGGCCGGCAAGGCCAGGTGCTGCTGCGCCGCCGCGCCCCCACCCCGCCGGATTATGCCGGAGTGCTGGAACTGATTGGCAGCCTGGTGCGCGGGGCCGAGGCTGAATTGGGCGGCCAGGGCACGGTGGGGGTGGGGATTCCGGGCAGTCTTTCGCCGGCCACGGGGCTGGTGCGCGGGGCGAATGCCACCTGGCTGAATGGCGGGCGGCTGGATGAGGATTTGGCGCATCATCTGCGCCGCCCGGTGCGGATTTCGAATGATGCCAATTGCCTGGCCATGAGCGAGGCGGCCGATGGCGCCGGGGCGGGGTATGGCACGGTGTTCGCCGTTATTCTGGGCACCGGGACGGGGGCGGGGATTGTTTCGGCCGGGCGGATAATGGAGGGGCGCAACCGCGTGGCCGGGGAATGGGGCCACAACCCGCTGCCCTGGATGAGTGCCGAGGAGTTTCCCGGCCCGGCCTGCTGGTGCGGCCGGCGAGGCTGCCTGGAGACGTTTTTATGCGGGCCGGCCCTGGCCGCCGATGCCGATGGCCCCGGCGCCCGCGATGCCAGCGCCCTGCCCGGCCGCGGCGATGCCGCCGCCCAGGGGGCGCTGGCGCGGCATGCCCACCGGCTGGCGCGGGGGCTGGCGCATGTGATCAACCTGCTGGACCCGGACTGCATTGTTCTGGGAGGCGGGCTTTCAAACATGACACATTTGTATAGCGCGGTGCCGGCGCTGTGGGGCGAATGGGTGTTCAGCGACAGCGTGACCACGCCGCTGCTGCGCGCCAAGCATGGCGATTCCTCGGGCGTGCTGGGCGCGGCGCGGTTGTGGGATTGAGGGTGGGGCCTTCTACCAAAGCGGCCCTAGCCGCTGCACCAACCCGCCGCCGCGCTTCAGCACGTCATCCAGGCTGGCCTGCAATGCCTGCCGTTGCGCCTTGGTGGCGCGGCCCAGCACACCCTGGTTGGCCAGGGGCAGGTCAGGAAACCAGGTCGGCGCCAGCGGCAGGAAGGCCAGGCGCTTCAGGTCCAGCCGAAACGCGCTGCCCTGGCCAAGCGCGGCAGCCTCCGCCGGGCTGAAGCTATGCAGTCCCAGCGGCTGGCGGCCCGGGAAGTTCAGACCACTGGAGGTGGTGTAGGCCAGAATGGCCGCGAAGCCGCCCTGCGGCAGGCCGGCCGAATGCACCACATAGCCAACATGGCGCGGCCCTGGCCGTGCCGGCGCCTCATGCTCGGGGAAATTGACCCAGACGAAGTCGCCGATTTGCAGCGGCTGCGGGTTCAGGGCAGCCCCAACAGGGTACTGAAGGAGTGCTGCCGGGCGGCAAACTCAGCGTCGGTTTCATCGGCGTCGCGCAACAAGTCCGGCTGCTGGCCCACCAGTTCCGGCGCGGCGACCATTGCCAGAGGCCGGTTCGCTTCGGCCTCAAAGGCCTGGTCCCGCTCCACCATGGCCGCCACCAATGCCGCCAGGGAGAGATGCTCCTCGGCCGCACGGCGAGTGAGGAAATTGGCGGTTTCCTCGGGCAAATCCAGGGTCAGCACCACGTTCATGCTGGGCAAATTACCGCAACGGGGCCGGGAGGAGCCAGCAAAAACGCCGCCTCACACCGCCCAAGGCGCCACTTCGCCGCGCAGCACCACCGCATCCACGCTGTCCAGCGCGCGGAAGCCCATGGCGTCCCGCGTCTCAACCGCGCCGCTGCCCATGTGCGGCAGCAGGGCCACGTTCTCCAGGCCCAGATAACCAGCAAAAACCTTCGGCTCGCCGTCATACACGTCCAGCCCCGCGGCGCGGACCTGGCCGGATTTCAGCGCCGCCACCAGGGCGGCGTCGTCCACCGTGGTACCGCGGCCGGTGTTCACCACAATGGCGCCGGGCTTCAGCAGAGCAATGCGCTCGGCGTTCAGCCAGTGGCGGGTGGCCGCGCCGCCGGGGATGTGCATGCTCAGCACGTCGATGGCGCCGAGGAAGCTGGCGTCATCCGCGTGGAACACCGCACCGGCTTCCTCGGCCGGGCTGAGCCGGTTGCGGTTGCGGTAGTGCACCTGCATGGAAAAGCCGCGCGCCATGCGGGCCATGGCCTGGCCAATGCGGCCCATGCCGAGGATGCCGAGCGTCTTGCCTTCCAGCGTCACGCCCATCAGTTGGGTCGGCGCCCAGCCGCCCCATTGGCCGGCGCGCAGCAGGCGCTCGCCCTCGCCGGCGCGGCGGGCGGCCATGAGCATGGCGGTGAAGGCGATTTCGGCGGTGGCGAAGCTCAGCACATCCGGCGTGTTGGCCACCGGAATGTTGCGGGCCTTGGCGGCGGGCAGGTCGATATGGTCGGTGCCGACCGAGAAGGTGGCGATGAGCTTCACGCTGGGCGGCAGGGCGGCGATGCAGGCGGCGTTCATCGCGTCCCCGGCCGCGCAGAGGATGGCGGCGGCGCCGGTTGCGGTGGCGCGGCGGGCAATCTCGGCGCCGTCCAGCGCCCAGAGGGTGTCGTCCAGGTTCAGCCGGGCGTCGTAGTCGCGGGTGGCGCGGGCCTGCACAGCTTCGGGCAGCTTGCGGGTCACCAGCAGAACGGGCTTCGACATGGGGCATTTCCTCCGACCTTTCCCTTTGATAACGCCCCCGCGCCCGGCTTGCCAGCCAGCCCCGCCGGGGGCACGGTTCGCCCCCACATAAAACGGAGACGCAAGCATGGACCTCGGGTTGAAGGGGCGCAGGGCCCTGGTGATGGGCGGGACCAAGGGGCTGGGCCGCAGCATTGCCGATTCGCTGGCCGAGGATGGCGCGGCGCTGGTGATCAGCGGGCGCGACCAGGGCCGGCTGGACGAGGCCGCCGCGCAGCTGCGCGCCAAGGGTGCCGCCAGTTGCATTGGCGTGCCGGGCGACGTGGCGAACCCGGACGACATGAACGCGCTGTACGCCGCCGCCGTGAAGGCGATGGGGGGCGTGGATATTCTGGTGCTGAACCATGGCGGCCCGCCGCCCTGCACGGCGCTGGAGATGAAGGAAAGCGACCTGACCAAGTGGTTCACTTCCATTGTCGTTTCGCCGCTGCGCATGGCCAACCTGGCCCTGCCCAGCATGCGGGCGCAGCAATGGGGGCGGATCATCGTGGTGGGGTCCACCGGCATGCAGCACCCGATTTCGTACCTGGCGCTGTCCAACACGCTGCGCGCCAGCGTTTGGGCCTGGGTGAAGACCATGAGCGGTGAAGTGGCCGAGGAAGGGGTGACCATCAACGTGCTGGCGCCGGGCAGCATTCTGACCGACCGCAGCACCGCGACGGCGACCAAGACCGCCGCCGACAAGGGCATTCCCATTGAGCAGGTGCTGAAGGAGGCGGCGAAGGAGATTCCCGCCAAGCGCTACGGCATGCCGGCGGAATACGGCCCGATGGGGGCCTTTCTGGCCAGCGACAAGGGCAGCTACATCACCGGCAGCATGATCCGGGTGGATGGCGGCCGCGTGCGGGGCATGGTCTAGCACCTGCGTGATGCCGCGGTGCGGCGATTGCTCCCACGCCGCGGTGCGGCGATTGCTCCCACGCCGCGGTGCGGCGATTGCTAAGAGGTTCGGTGGCGGTCGGGCACAGCTCGGCCGCCTTGCATGGAGTGTAATACAGTGCTGCCCAACCTCACCCCGGACGTTCCGCTGGCTGAACGTCTGTTCGACGAACTCCGCGCCCGCAGCTTTGATGGCGTAGGCATAACGCGGGAAGCCTATGGCGCCGGCGAGCGCATGGCGCATGCGCTGGTGAAGGGCACCGCCGAGGCGCTGGGGCTGGAGACCGCCGTGGACCCCATCGGCAACCTGTACATGACGCTGCCGGGCCAGGACCGGGCGGCCAAGCGCGTCATGCTCGGCAGCCATTTGGACAGCGTGCCGAATGGCGGGAATTTTGATGGCGCCGCTGGCGTGCTGGCCGGGCTGGCGGCCGTGGCGGGCATGAAGCAGGCCGGCTGGCAGCCGCGTTGCGACGTGACGGTCATGGCCATTCGCGCCGAGGAAGCCGGCGCCTGGTTCCCCACCTCATTCCCCGGCAGCCGGGGCGCGCTGGGGGCGCTGAAGCCCGAGGAGTTGGAGATCAAACGGCTGGACAGCGGGCGGTCCCTCGCGGACCACATGCGCGAGGAAGGCTTCGACCCCGATTTCGCCCGGCGTGGCCAGAAGCATCTGGGGCCGGACAATGTGGCGGCCTACCTGGAAGTGCATATCGAGCAAGGCCCGGTGCTGGATGCCGAGGAAGTGCCGGTGGGCATTGTGAGCGGCATTCCCGGCAGCCGGCGGCTGCGCCAGGCGCGGGTGCTGGGCGAGTACAACCATTCCGGCGGCACGCCGCGTAAGTATCGGCGCGACGCCGCCATTGCGCTGGCGGATCTGGCGGTGGCGCTGGACGAAGCCTGGTGCCAGTTGGATGCGCGCGGCCAGCAGCTGGTGGTAACCTTCTGCACCATGGCCACCACGCCGGAAGCGGGCTTCACCAAGATTCCGGGCGAAGCCACCTTTCAGTTGGATGTGCGCAGCGTGAACCTGCACAACGTGGACGCCATATTCGAAGTGCTGGCCGCGAAGGTGCCCGAGA
>CANFIE010000094.1 GCA_947446625.1 Acetobacteraceae bacterium
CCAGCGCGACCGTGGCCGGCTGGAACTGGCCGCCGCCTCCACCGCCCGTGCCGAATTGCAGGCCCTGGCCGACGACCTCGGCCGCCGCGCCGAAACCCACCGCGAGGTGGCCCTGGCGTGGTACGGCAACCAACTGGCCGAGGCGCAGCGCCTGCTGGCCAGCCACCAAGCCCGCCTGCTCCGAGACCGCCAGGCCCTGGCGCGCAAGCAGCAATTGCTGGCTGCCGGCTATGCCACCCGCGCCGACCGCGACACCGCCCTGGCCGAGCACGACATGGCGCTGCGCGCGGTGGAGGCGCAGCGCGAGCGCATCACCACCCTGCGCGGCCAGCAGGAAGGCGTGCGCCGTGGCGTGTTCGTGGAGGCCGGGCATATCGGCTTCAACTATGCCCAGCAGCGCCAGGATGAAGTGGTGATGCGCCTGGCCGAGATGGATCGCGGCCTCGCCTCGCTCACCGCCGAACTGGCAGGTGCCGAAAGCCGGCTGGGCGCCGAGGAAGGCCGCGCCGCGCAGCAGGCCAGCGCCGAATTGCCCACTCCCAGCGGCGGCCTGATCTGGCGCGTGCTGGCGCAGGAGGGTGAACGCGTGGCCGCCGGCGACACGGTGGCCGAGGTGATGGATTGCGCCGGCGCCTTCGTGCTGGCCGCCGTGCCGCAGCACCGCGCCGCCGAGGTGCAATTGGGCGGCATGGCCCGCGTGCGCCTGGCCGGTGAAAGCCAGGAACGCCGGGGCCGGGTGCAGGCCGTGCTGGGTGAAGGCTCGGTGGCGGCGGAACGCAACCTGGCCGCCATGCCGACCCGCCCGCCCAATGGCGCCGCCCTGGTGCGCGTGGCCCTGGCCCCGGCCGAGGATGGCGCCACCTGCCCGGTGGGCCGCAGCGCCCGGCTGGTGCTGCCCACCGGCGATGCCGGCCTGCTGGGCCGGGCTCTGGCGGCCCGGTAGCCCGGCGATGCACGAACTCGGCCCTGTCCTGCTGGCGCTTGGCATTCCGCTCAGCGTCTTTGCCCTGCTGGGGCCGCAGGCGCCGCTGGCGCGCATCATTGCCAGCGTCTGCTGCGTCGGCTTCGCCCTGCGCTATCTGGCCTGGCGCTGGAGCGTACCGCTGCCCAGTGGCGGCCTGGCGCAGCAGCTCTGGGCCTGGAGCTTCCTGCTGGTGGAAACCCTGGCCACCATCTCGGGCGCCATGGTGGTGGCGTTCATGTCCCGCAGCCTGGACCGCTCGGCCGAAGCCGATGCCTTCAGCACCATGGCCCTGGTGGAAGCTCCTACGGACGTTTTCATCTGCACCTACAATGAAGGCCCCGAGATCCTGGAGCGCACCATCATCGGTGCCACCCGCATCCACCACCCGGACCTCCGCGTATGGGTGCTGGATGACGGCGCCCGCCCCTGGGTGCAGGACATGGCGGAGGAACTGGGCGCGCTCTATGTCAGCCGGGTGAAGGGCAAGCACGCCAAGGCCGGCAATGTGAATAACGGCCTGCAATACGCGCTGAAAATCGGCCGCCGCCCCGAATTCATGCTGCTGATCGACGCCGACTTCGTGCCCGGGCAAATGATCCTGAAGCGCACCCTGCCGCTGTTCCACGCCGCTGATGTCGGCATCGTGCAAACCCCGCAGCACTTCTTCAACCCGGACCCGGTGCAGGCCAACCTGCTGGCCACGCGCAGCTGGCCGGACGAACAGCGCTTCTTCTTCAACGTGCTGCTGCCCTGCAAGGATGCCTGGGGTGCCGCCTTCTGCTGCGGCACCAGCGCGGTGTTCCGCGTGGCGGCGCTGGAACAGGCCGGTGGCATGGCGGTGGAGACTGTGACGGAGGACATGCTGACCAGCTTCAAGCTGGGCGAATATGGCTGGCGCACGATCTTCCTGAATGAGCGGCTTTCCCTGGGTTTGGCGCCCGAAGGCCTCTCGGAATACATCAGCCAGCGCGCCCGCTGGTGCCTGGGCACCATCCAGCAAATCTACACCCGCTGGGGTTTTTTTGGTCGCGGCCGCATCTCGCTCATCAACCGCATCTCCTGCCTGGATTCGGTGATGTATTGGTCGGTCAGCTTCCAGTTCCGCTGGTTCGCGCTGCTGGCGCCGCTGCTCTACTGGTGGTTCGGCATTTCCACCTTTGCCGCCACGCCCGGCGAATTGCTGTGGTGGCTGGCGCCCAGCGTGCTGGCGTCCATGACCTTCATGGCCGTCACCGCCGGCAACCGCGTCATGCCGGTGCTCACCGATGTCTCCCAGCTGCTGTGCAGCACGGCGGTGCTGGCCAGCGTGGCGCATGCCCTGGTGCGGCCCTTCGGCCATGCCTTCAAGGTTACCGCCAAGGGGCTGAGCACCGACCGCGTGGTGGTGCAATGGCGCGTGCTGGCACCCTTCGCCGTGCTGGCGGTGCTGACGGCGGCGGGCATGCTGTGGAACACCGGCAGTTGGGGCAATGGCCGCGGCAATGCCGGCTATGTGCTCAACATCGCCTGGAGCCTGCTCAACGTGGTGACGCTGTGCATCGCCATTGCCGCCTGCGTGGAACTACCGCGGCCCCGGCGGGAGGAACGCTTCATCATCGATGAAGTCGCCCTCCTGCGGCTGCCCGATGGCACCGCCCAATGGTGCCGCGTGCTGGACATGGCCGTGACCGGCGCCCGGCTGGAAGGCGACTGGGTGCCGCAACCCGGCGACCGTGCCGATTTGCTGCTGGACGCCCCGGCCCTGGTGGTGCCGTTCGAGGCCATTCGCGCTACCGATGGCACCGTGGCCGGGCGCTTCATCGCCGATGCCTGGCTGCGCCGCGAGTTGATCGCCCGCCTCTACACCGGCGACTACACCAACGACGTGCAGCAGGTGCAATTGGGCCGCACGCTGCTGGCCGCCATGAAGCGGCTGTTCAGTTAGCCGGGCAGCCCCAGCACCTCGGTTTCCACAAAGCTGAGGAAAGCCGCGCCACCATTGATGACGTTGTGCTCCACCCCGGCCGGGCGGGTATAGGGCACCCCCGCCTTCAACTCGGCGGTTGTGGTGCTGCCATCGGCCAGCTCGATCAGCAGCGTGCCATCGGTCAGCGGCACCACCACATAGTGGAAGCCGTGGCGATGAAAGCCGGTTTCCGCGCCGGGGTTGAACTCCCAGCGCGTCACCCGAACCTTGCCGTCATCGGTCTGCGTGGCCACCGCCGGTTCGCGGCAGCGCAGGGGCTCGGTCATTCTGCTGCCTTCGAAGCCGCCATGCCCGGCAGCGGCACCGCGCCAGCGGCCTGATATGCCGCCCAGATCTTCTCCGCCTCGGCGGCGGTCAGCGGCAGGTGCGGCGGCCGAATGGTGCGCCAGGCGGCATCACCCGTGCTGCGGGCAATAATCTCGCGCAGGCCCGAGATCAGCGGCACCGAGGTGGCGGCCTTGCGGGTGGCGTTCAGCACCGCCTGCGCCGCATCGGCTTCGGGCCCGGTGCGCTTGGCATAGACAATGCCGCCCCAATGGCTGTTGGTGTTGCTGGCGGCGGTGATGCAGCCGGCGCCGCCATCGGCCAGAATGCGCTGCACGAACTCGTCGCTGCCCGAGTAAACCTCAAAGCCATCGGCCGCGAAGGCGTCGATCATCGCCTTCATGTTCTCGTAGCTGCCGCTGCTGTCCTTCACGCCCTTGATGGCGCCCGGGAAGGCCTTCAGCAGCCGGCCGATCAGGTCCAGGCTGAACGGCACCGCCGACTGCTGCGGGAAGTGATACAGGTAAATGGCAATGCCGCCGCCCACCCGGGTGATCACCTCGGAGAAATAGGCGAACAGCCCATCATCGCTCGGCGCCTTGTAGTAGAAGGGCGGCAGTACCAGCACGCCCTTGCAGCCATGCGCGCGGGCGTGCTGCGTCAGCTCCACCGTGTCGCTCAGGTTGGAGCAACCCGTGCCCGGCATGATGACATGGGCGGGAATGCCGCGCGCCACCAGGCCCTCCAGCACCGCCTTGCGTTCATGCAGGCCCAGGCTGTTCGCCTCACCCGTGGTGCCGAGGATGCCCAAGCCATTGCAGCCATTGGCCAGCAGCCAGCGGCAATGCGCGGCCATACGGTCGAGGTCGGGGGTCAAATCCGGCTTCATGGCCGTCAGCACGGCGGCGTTGATACCGCCGAACAGCGCGTTCTTCATGGGGAGGGTGGTCCTTTCTTCGCAACGGGGGTGGGCCGGGCTTCCTTGGGAATGCGCCCGGGCCAGTCAACAATATGGTCTTCCAGCGCGCCGGCCTGGCGCTCGGGGATGATGCGGCCCAGCACGGAAATCCCGGCTTCCTGCACCGTCTCCTGCCGGCCCGAGACCAGCGGATGCCACCAGGGCAAATCCTGCCCCTCGGCCAGCAGCCGGTAGGCGCAGGAAGGCGGCAGCCAGTCGATCTTCTTCAGCTTGGCCGGGGTCAGCTTGATGCAGTCCGGCACCCATTTCTGCCGATGCTCGTAGTCCGAGCATTGGCCTGTGGCCAGATGCAGCAGCCGGCAGGCCACGTTGGTGAAGGCCAACTCCTCGGTGTCGTCATCGCGCAGCTTGTGCAGGCAGCAACGGCCACAGCCGTCGCACAGCGACTCCCATTCGGGGCGCGTCATCTTCGCCAGGGTCTTGGTTTGCCAAAAGGGTGCGGGGTCTGTCACCGGGGCAACCTAGCCCCGGCTCGCCCCGAGCGAAAGCCGCTACCGCAGCGGCGGCAGGGGCGAGGTTTCCACCCGCCCGGCACCAGGCCCGGCAATCGGCGCCAGGCCACCACGGCTCACCGGCGGGGCGCCGCCCAGGGTGGCTGGGGCGTCGGGCGCAGCAACGCGCGGCGCCATGGCAGGCGGCGGCGCGGCGGCCGCACCACCGCCGCTGCCAAAGCGCATCAGCACGGCGCGCAGCGGGTCGGCACCCGGGTTGTGCGCGGCCATGGCGCGAACGATATCCCGACCGCCCAGTTCGCGGTTGTAGTATCCGCGGTTCCATTCACTGCGCGAGGTCAGCAGCGACCCCTCCAGCGTCAGCCCACCATACAGCCCGCGCGAGCGGGAAAAGGCGACGATATCCGCCCCCACCGCCCCGGTGGTGGCGCCCTGCAACCCGGCGCCGAAGGTGGCCACGGTCAGCGCGGCATCGGCGCCAAACTTGAACTGGCTGTCCAACACCGCGTTCAGCGCCCGGTCATTCATGATGATGATGAGGACCTGGGCGTCCTGCACGCCGATCTGGAAGCCGAAATTGGCCGAGGCCAGCGCATAGAAGGCCGGCGAGGACCAGCCGCCCGAAGCGTCGCGGGCTGCCAGTACGCAACCACCACCTTCGCCACCCAGCAGGAAGATACCGGCGCGGAACACCTGCGGGCATACCAGGGCGCCACGGGCGCGGCGCAGCAGGCTGGCGATGTTCAGCGCATCGGCGCCACCGCCCAGCATTTCCTGCACCGCCAGGGTGGAGCGGTCCACCAGGGCCTGCTCCTCACCCTGCCTGGGCTGGGCGCTACACCCTGCCAGTGTGGCAAGCGTCAGGCACATCAGCAGCATGCGACGCATGGTTCAGACTCCGGTTTGCTTGGATATGGGAGCTTACTGCCCCGCAACCAAGCCCTGCAAACCGATCAGGCGGCGTCTTCGCGCCGGTCCCGAGCCTTCACATAGGCAACGGCGGCATGGGTCGGGCAATAGGGCTTGCCCATGATGGCGTCGCCACCACAGAAGCGGAACTCGCTGGTACCCGGCTCGCCCTGCGGCCAGCAGCAGCTGCGGTTGGAAAGCCGCGGAAAGCTGCGCACCACCACGGGCGGCGGCGGCGCCACCTGCACCGGCGGGGCGGGCTGCGGCATGGGCTGTTCCAGCCGGCGCATGGGCTGCGGCTGCGGGCGCGGCGCGGGCAGGCGGCGGGGCAGAGCGGCCGGGCGGGCCGCGGCATCACCCTCGCGCCGAATCGGGCTCGGCCGCGCCGGCAGGTTCAGCCGATGCGCCTTGCCCACCACGGCATTTTTGGAAACCCCCATCCGCCGGCCAATCTCGGCCGTGGAATGACCCTCGGCCCAAAGGGCGCGCAGAGTTTCAATAGCCTCCGAATTCCATTCCATGGTGGGTCTCCCGCCCGTTCGCCTACCAGATGTCGTCCGACACAACATACGGTAGGCCGAATGCGCCCCCACACACAAGTTGTGGCGAGGTTAATGCCCGCAATTTCCTGTGGACAACCGCATTCCGGGCGGGAGAGCCCGAGTCTCAGCGACTCAGAACAGGAGACCTTTCCTGAGCATCCCGTGCACGCCCTTCTCCCCGTTCACCGTTTGGGTCACGTGGAAGTCCACCGCCAGGCTGCACAACTGGTAGGCATCAGCCGCCGAAAGATTGCTTCGGCTGGTAATGAAGCCGATCATCTCCTTCAGCGCCTGCTTCATGGCAATGTCCAGATCCTCATGCATGCCCATGCTGATGTAATGCGTGGCGGTCTCGGCCCGCGGATACTTCAGCAACGGGTCATTCTTGCCGCCGCCCTTTTCCAGCGTGAGGCGGAAATGCCCGGTCAGGCACATCTCCAGCGCGTTAATGCACACTTCGCCATCGCCCTGTACGCCATGGCCGTCACCAGCGCTGAACAGCGCCCCCGGCGCATGCACCGGAAGGAACAGCGTGGCGCCCTCGCCGCATTCCTTGTTGTCCAGGTTGCCGCCATGCATGCGCGGTTCCTTGGTGGAAAGCTGGCCCCAGTCCAGCGGCGGGGCCACGCCCATCACGCCAAAGAAGGGGCTCAGCGGCAGGGTGATGCCACCACCCATCGGCACCTCGCAGGTGCGCTTCTTGCGGTCCACCGGAATATGCAGCACCCGGCGATAGTCAAACTCTTCTGGGAGTGTGCCGCCCAGCGGGCGGAACCCGCAAAAGCCCCAATCGGCGCCCAGCTCAATCTTCTCGATATCAACCCGCAGCATGTCGCCAGGCTCGGCGCCCTCAACCGCCACCGGTCCGGTGATGATGTGCGGCCCCAGGCGCGGCACGCCGCCATCCTGAATGGCGATCAGCTTGGGCGGGATCTTGAGCTTGCCGTCGCGCGGCGGCACCTGCTCCGGCCCGCCGGAGACGCATTCCAGCACTACCAGGTCGCCGCTGGCGATGGTGATGACGGGGGGAAAGCTGGCGTCGAACACGCCCCAGCGGACGTTTTCGGGCAGCGCCTCAACCTTGTGGGTCTTCGGCTTCGGGGCGGCTTTGGCTTTGGCCACGCGGATTCTCCTGAGCGATGGTGATACCGCATGGGAGAGCATGCCGCGTGCCAGCGTCAATCGCTGGCAGTCGCCCGGGCGGCGTCAATCGCTGGCAATGGCACGCTGCCGTGCGGCCAGCCGGGCATGGTCGGCCGGGCAAATGCTGGAGATGCGCCGGTATTCCTCCGGCGTGTCGATCTGCGCATGCGCCCGGGTTCGCGCGGCGCGCAGCGCGGCCAGCGAGGGCTCGATGGCCCGCCGCAGCCCGGCCTGCAACCTGGCCATGGCAATATCCGCGCTGGGCCCCTGGGCGGCGGCGAACCTGGCCCAGCGGGTTGCCGCCTCCCGCGCCGTGCGCACTGCCACACCCAGGGTCTGGCGGTTCACCGCGGCATGGCGGCGCTCATGGGCATAAACCTCATGCCACAGGCAGCCGCCGGAGGGGAGTTCGGCCGCGATGCTGATGCGATGCTCGGCTTCCACCAGGGTCAGCACCACTTCGCCCGGCACGGCGCAGAACCGGCCACGCCCGCCATCCTCCTGGCCAATATGGGCGTTCAGGTCGCTATGCCACTCCAACCGAGAGGTGGTGAGGCCGAGATGCGCCCGCCGGGCGGTGCGGCGCTCTCCGCTCAGCGCGTGCAGGGCGTCTATGCCCAGGTCCAACTCCAACTGGGGCGGCCGGTCCACCACCGCCACCCGAATGCGTGGCGCCCGGGGCGGGCAGGGTTCGGCGGCAAGCGCCGGGGTGGCCGCGAACAGGCCGCAGGCCAGCAGCAGCAGCAGGCGCGGCCTTACAGCCATCCCTTGCGCTTGAAATAGAAGATCGGCAGCACCGCCGAGACCACCATCAGCGCCAGCGCCAAGGGGTAGCCAATCTCCCACTTCAATTCCGGCATGTGTTCAAAGTTCATCCCGTAGATGCTGGCGATCAAGGTCGGCGGCATCAAGGCCACACTGGCCACGGTAAAGGTCTTGATGATGGCATTCTGCTCGACATTGATGATGCCGAGCACCGCATCCAGCAGGAAATTCGCCTTGCTGTTCAAAAAGTTGGCGTGTTCCACCAGGCTGCGCACGTCCCGCACCAGGGTCTTGATGAGAGACTGGTTTTCCTTGCGGATCGCCCCCGCCTTCTCGGCCCCCACAAAGGTCAGGATGCGCGACAGCCCCAGCAGCGTCTCACTGGCCCGGGTGGTCACTTCCCCCACCTGGCCCAAGGTGATCAGCGCTTCCTTCAGGTCGGCGTCCTTGGTGCTGGCCTTGGCCTTGGCCCGCGCAGTGCGGAAGGCGGCCTGGCTGGCGCGATCCATGTCGGCGGCAATGCGTTCCAGAATATCGGCCAGCCGGTCCACCACCTGCTCGAACAGATGGAACATGATGGCATCCGGCGTCGTCATCAGCGCCGCTGGGCTGCGCTGGCAACGCGCGGCAAACACCGCGAAGGCCTTGGGCGTGGCGTAGCGCACCGTAATCAGGTTGGCATTGCCCAGCACAAAGGTGATGGCGGTGGAAGCAAACTCGCCATTTTCAATGCCATACAGGAAGGGCGCGGTCAGAAACAGCGCCTCCTCCTCCTTGTACAGCCGCGACGAGCTTTCGATTTCCTGCATTTCCTCGCGGGTGGGAATCTCCAGCCGCAGGGCGTCCTGTACCGCATGTTCTTCGTCATGCGTCGGGTTCAGCAAGTCAATCCATACGGCGCGCCGCAACGCCTCCGCCGGCTGGGTGCCGTCATGCACCACAAGGTGGCCGTTCGCGACGGTGTAGGTGGTCATCATCTCGGCGGCTCCCGCGTGGTCGGGCAGGGGGCGGCTATAGCCCTAGGGCGGCGGCCTGTCACGCCCGCGCGATGGCGGGGTTATCTTGGTGGTATTGTTCTGCAATGAATATTCCGGCCCGGCGCTTGCAACACCCGCCCCGACCAAGGAGAAACCCCATGCTGCACCGCGTCTTGCCGCTTTTGCTGGCATTTTTCTGCCTGTTTCTGACGCAGGGGCCAGCCAATGCGCAGGCATGGCCGGAGCGGCCCATCCGCATCGTGGTGGTGTTCCCCCCTGGTGGTTCCTCCGACATCGTCGCCCGCGTGCTGGCCGAAGCCCTGACCCCCCGGCTGGGCCAGCGCGTGGTGGTGGACAACCGGCCCGGCGCCGGCGGCACCCTGGCGGCGGCGCATGTGGCGCAGCAGCCGGCCGATGGCTACACGCTGATGCTGAGCAACAACGCGCCCATAACTACCAGCCCGCCCCTTTACCCTCAGGCCGGCTACAACCCGGTCACCAGCTTCACCCATATCTCCTACCTGGGCATCACGCCGCTGGTGGTGCTGAGCAACCTGACGGTGCCTGCCCGCAACATGGCCGAATTGCAGGCCTGGATGCGCGCCCAGGCGCAGCCGCCGGCCTTTGGCAGCTCGGGCACCGGCTCGGTCGGGCATGTGGTCGGCACGCTGTTCAGCCAGCAAACCCGCATCGATCTCAACCACGTGCCCTATCGCGGCTCCACCCCCATGCAGGCCGACCTGCTGGGCGGCTCCATCCCGCTGGCCTTCGACCCGCTGCCCGACAACAGTGAGAACATCAAGGCCGGCCGGGTCCGCGCCTATGCCGTCACCTCGCGCACCCGCCAGCCCAGCCTGCCAGACGTACCCACCACCGCCGAGGTGGGCCTGCCCAACCTGGTGGTGGGCAACTGGCTAGGGCTGAGCGGCCCCGCCGGGCTGCCCCCCGCCATCCTCGCCCGCCTGCATACCGAGGTGTCCGAGGCGATGAAGACCCCGATGGTGACCGACCGCCTCACCACGGTGGGCATTGTGGGTGGCGAGATGACCCAGGCCGCCTTCGCCGCCTTCGTGGCCGAGGATGTGCGCGTGGTGGGTGGCGCGGTGCGCGCCATGGGCATTACCGCCAACTGAGCCAGCGGATAACCCGCCCTTGGCCAACACGGGCAGGCCGCCTTGAAGTAATGGCTGGCGGTTTGTACCCGCCGCCGCAGAACTTCATCATCAGGACACTAGCCCTGGCCGGGTCTTCTCGGTAGAAGACCCGGATGAAATCCCATAGGCCCGATAATTTCAGCGACCGCCTGACCGAGGCGTCGAAAGCGAAGCAGGCATTGCTGGAGCGCTTCCGCGCCCGCCCCGCCGCAGATGACCCCGCCGTGCTGGAGCGCCTTGCTCAGCAGAAGGCCGTTGCCGAAGCCCGCGATCTGCGCGCTGCGCAGCGTGCTGCCGAACGCGCTGCCGAAGCCGAACGCCAGGCCGCGCTGGAAGTGGAGCGGAAGGCGCAGCTTGCCGCCGAGGAAGCTGAGCGCGCGCTGCAGGATGTGGAAAAGGCCGCCCGTGCCGTGGCCCTGGCCGCCGCGCAAAAGGCCGCCCGAGACGCCAAATACGCCGCGCGCCAGGCGCGTCGCCGGTAATATGGCTGGCGGCTGCGCAGGCAGCCGCCACCGCACCGCTCAGTCCGGCTGCTTGCCCGTCATGCGGGCAAACACCTGGCGGTCCTTGTTGTCACGCATCAGCATGGTGAAGCTGGGGATGATATCGAAGCCCAGCCCCATCGGCAGGCCGGTATCCGGGTCTGCCTCCACCTTGGCATAGGGCTGGCCGGCCACTTTTTCCCATTTGCCGGCCGGCTTCTTCACTTCCACATTCACCACCGTTGCCAGCAGTGCCATGCGCACAATCGCCTCCTTCGGCGACCGTGGCTTGGTCAGGCTCGGCTTGCCGGCAATCATCTGCCAGCCATTGGCCAGCGCCCAGGCGGTGAGTTCTTCCTTGGTCATGGCCGCAAGGACTAGCGCCGCGCCTTGCCCTTTTCAATCTCACGTTCCAC
>CANFIE010000095.1 GCA_947446625.1 Acetobacteraceae bacterium
GGAATGTTGGGTGGATGGCACCGCCAGCAAGTTCCTGCACCCGGGCTGGGCCGCGCATGGTGGCATTGTGGCCGCCGAACTGGCCCAGGGCGGCTGCACCGGCCCCGCTACGGTTTTCGAAGGCCGCTTCGGCATGATCGCCACCCACGCGCAGGATCCGGCCACGCCGCGTGACTTTACCCGCCTGACCAAGGGCCTGGGCAGCTACTGGGAAAGCCAGCGCGCCAGCTTCAAGCCCTACCCGGCAGCGCATGTCATTCACCCCTACCTTGACGCGGCCCTTCGGTTGCAGCGCAAGCATGGCTTCACCACCCAGCAGATCACCCGCATCGACTGCCCCGTAGCCGCCTGGTTCATGCCCGTGGTCTGCGACCCCCGTGAGGAAAAGCTGGCCCCGCGCAGTGACAGTCATGGCCGCGTCAGCATGTATTTCAGCCTGGCCGAGACGCTGGTGCGCGGACGCCTGGGCAGGGATGGTTACAGCGCTGCAAGCTTGGCTGATGCCGAAACCCTGCGTTTGGCCGCCTGCGTGTTCTGCACGCACGACCCTGCCTGGCCTGGGCCGGAACGCTTCAAGGGGGCGGTGCGCATCACTTTGGCGAATGGGCAGGTGCTGGAGGAGGTGGAGGAATACACCCGTGGTAGCCCGGAAAACCCCATGACCGAGGCCGAAATTCTGGCGAAGTTCATGGACAATGCCGTGGCCGTGCTGCCTGCCAGCCAGGCCCAGGCTTTGGCCACCGAGTTGCTGGCACTGGACCAGAAGACCGACATTGCTGCGTTGGTGCGCCTGAGCTTGCGGCACTGAGGCAGGAATATTAACTAAAAGTTATTCACCGGCTGGACCGAGGCGATCATTCGGCGTATCGAATGTGAATGACGATGAATGAGCAGGAATGTGAACCGGAAGGTGCCCCCATAGTGAAGGCGGGCACATCCTTGGCTGTGCCGGCCACACGGGCTCCCGAAGGGCTTCCTGAACACCTGCTGCTGATGATGATGGCGTCGCAACGCCTGATGATGACCGAAGCATCCCGGGCGGTGCCCAACCTGCACCTGACCCCGCCGCAATTCCGCATCCTCAACTATGTGTTTCGCCATCCCGGCACATCGCTTTCGCAAGTGGCGGCACAATTGGGTGTGCGCCTGCCCACCGCATCGGTGATGCTGGTAAAACTGGCGCAGGATGGATTGGTGACGCGTGAGCGTGACCCGGCTTCCCGGCGGCGCATGCAACTTAATCTTACGGCCATAGGCAAAGATATCATGGAGCGGGTGCGTCAGCAGGTTTTCGCCCGTGTTGATGAGCGCTTGGCGATGCTCGACCCCCAGGCGCGGGCTGACCTGGAAAAGGCCATGCCAGCCTTGGGCCTGCTATTCCGCGATTAACGCTGGCGGCTATTCCGCTGCCCGCAACTCTGCCCAGGCTGCATCCAACCCGCGGCCAAAGCGGGTGCACATGTCCACAATCTCGGTTTCGGTCATGATCAGTGGCGGCGTGAAGGCAATACGGTCGCCAATGGCGCGCACGATCAAGCCCGCTTCCTCGCATTTCTGCTGCACCAGCAACCCGGCTTTGGCGCTGGCCGCAAATGGCTCTCGCGTTGCCTTGTCGGCCACCAGTTCAACGCCGGCAATCAGCCCCACGCCCCGTACGTCGCCCACCAGCGGATGCTCACGGAACTTGCCCAGCCCATTGAGAAAGACGGGCGAGATGCTGCGGACATGGCCGAGGATGTCGCGTTCCTCGTAAATCGCCAGCGTCTCCAGCGCCACGGCGCAGGCCACCGGGTGACCACCATAGGTATAGCCATGGCCAAAGCTGCCATTCTTCCGGCTGCCGGCCAGCAGCGCCGCATGAATGCGGTCATTGATGAGCAGGGCAGAAAGCGGCTGGTAGCTGGCGGTAAGCTGCTTGGCGCAGGTCAGCATGTCCGGCTGCATGCCATATGTCTCACTGCCCCACAGGTTGCCGGTGCGACCAAACCCGCAGATTACCTCGTCGGCCACCAGCAGAATGTCGTGCTTCTTCAGGATTGGTTGGATGAGATCGAAATAACCACGTGGCGGCGTGATGGCACCACCGCCACCCTGCACGGGTTCGGCGAACATCGCGGCGATGGTCTCCCCGCCTTCCTTTTCGATCAGTGCCACCAACTCCGCCGCCATGCGGGCCGAGAATTGCTCCTCGCTCTCGCCCGGCAGTTGCGCCCGGTAGTAGTTCGGGTTGGACAGATGCAGGAAGCGACCGCCCAGGGGCAGGTCGAAATCCGCATGCATATGTGGCTGGCCGGAAAGCGAAGCGCTGGCCACGGTGTTGCCGTGGTAGCCGCGGATGCGGCCGATGATCTTCTTCTTCTCCGGCCGACCCTGCAGGTTGTTGAAGTACCAGATCACCTTGATTGCGGCGTCATTCGCCTCCGAGCCACTGCATTGGAACATGGCGTGGCGCAGCCCGCTGGGGGCAATTGCTGCCAGCTTCTCGGCCAGGCGCACGGCTGGCTCATGCCCCTTCTGGAAGAAGGTGTGATAATAAGGCAGCGTCAGTAGTTGGCGGTAGGCGGCGTCGGCCAGGCGCTTTTCGGAAAAGCCCAGCGAAGCGCACCATAGCCCCGCCATCGCCTCGATATAGTCGCGTCCCTCAGTGTCCCACACGCGGCAGCCCTCGCCGCGGGCAATCAGCACCGCGCCATCGCGGTCAAAGGCATCCAGGTCGGTTTGCTGGTGGACGAAATGGGCGCGGTCGGCGGCGTGCAGGCTATTGCTGAAAGGCATGGTCCAGGGGGCTCCGAAAGCAACGTAATCCGTGCCAGCATGCTGCCCAGCAACGACGAAGGGCAAGCCGATGGCGCCAGAGACCGTGATCTACCGGGCCAGGACCTTCCTGACCATGGACCCCTCCTGCCCGCGCGCCACGCATGTGGCGGTACGGGAAGGTCGGGTGCTGGCGGTAGGTGACGAGGCGCAATGCCGTGCCTGGGGCCCGGCCCGGCTGGACAGCACCTTCGCTGACCTGGTGCTGATGCCCGGCATGGTGGAAGGCCATAGCCATGCAACCGCCGGCACGGCCTGGGCGCACAGCTATGTCGGCTACTTCGACCGCACCGACCCGGAAGGCCGCGTATGGCCCGGCTGCAAGACGCTGGCCGAAGTGGTGGCTCGGCTGCGCCAGGCCGCGGAGGAGATGACCGACGCCGACAGCACCGTCTATGCCTGGGGGTTCGACCCCATCTACTTCGACAATCTGCGCATCGGCCTGGCCGAAATGGATGCGGTTTCCACCACCCGGCCGGTCATGCTGGGCCATTCCAACGGCCATGTGGCCAATGTGAATTCCGTGGTTCTGCGCAAGGCTGGCATCGATGCCGGTACCAATATCCATGGCGTGGTGAAGGATGCCGCCGGCCAGCCTACCGGCGAGTTGGCCGAGATGGCGGCGCTGTACCTGGCGCGCCGTGCCGCCGGGCGCGGCATGCACAACCTGCTGGACAAGCCCGAGGGCGTGCGCCGCTTTGCCGCCGCCGCCAACCGCGTGGGCGTGACCACCGCAACCGACCTGTTCGCTGAACTACCAGATGCCCAGGTGGAAGCCTATCGCACCGCCACGGCCAGTGACGACTTCCCCCTGGTGCTGGTGCCCGCGCTAAACGCACTCGGTCAGCCGGCGGCAGAGGGCGTGGCGAAGATCGAGCGCCTACGTAAGCTGAACACCGAGCGCCTGCGCTTTGGCTTGGTGAAGCTGATGACCGACGGCTCGATCCAGGGCTTTTCCGGCCGGCTGAAATGGCCGGGCTACATGGGCGGCAAGCCCAATGGGCTATGGAACATCGCGCCCGACGAGCTGTTCGAGGTGCTCCACGCCTATCACGCCGCCGGCATCACCTGCCACATCCACACCAATGGCGATGAGGCCAGCGAAGTCACCATCGATGCCATCGAGGCAGCGCTGAAGCGCACGCCGCGCTGGGACCACCGGCACACGCTGCAACATTGCCAGATGGCTGACGCCGCGCAGTTCCGCCGCATGGCCGCGCTGGGCATCTGCGCCAACCTCTTCCTCAACCACATCTACTACTGGGGTGAACAGCACGCCGCCTACACCATGGGCCCCGACAAGGCCCGCCGCATGGATGCCGCCGCCACGGCGCTGAACAGTGGCGTGGCCTTCGCCATGCATTCCGATGCTCCGGTAACGCCGATGAGCCCGCTTTTCACCGCCTGGTGCGCGGTAAACCGGCTGACCGCCGCCGGCCGCATCCTGGGACCGGAGGAGCGGATTTCCGTTAGCGCCGCGTTGCGCGCCATCACCCTCGGCGCTGCCTGGACCTTGAAATTGGATGGCGAGGTCGGCAGCATCGAAGTCGGCAAGCGTGCCGACTTCGCCGTGCTGGGCGAGGACCCCGAGGCCGTTGCGCCCTGGAAGCTGAAGGACGTGCCGGTGTGGGGCACCGTGGTCGGCGGGCGGCTTTTCCCGATCTAGTCGGCGCGGGCGCCTACGGCGCGGGCCACGCCTACCCATTTGTCACTCTCGCGCCGGTAATAGGCGGCGCTCTCCGCCGGGCTCAGCGCCAATATCTGCGAGCCCGGCAGTTTATCGGCGGCATCCCCGCCACGCAGCACCCTGGCCATTTCGGCATTGAGCCGTGCCACAATCCGCGCCGGCGTACCTTTGGGCGCCAGCACGGTGAACCAACTGGCGGCCTCGAAGCCGGGGTAGCCACTTTCCTGCACGGTCGGCAGTTCCGGGAAAAAGCCGCTGCGCTGGGCCGAGGTGACGGCCAGCGCCCGCAGCCTGCCATCGCGCACGAAGGGCGCCTGGAAGCTCATATTGTCGATCGTCATCTGCACGCTGCCGGCCAGCAGATCGGCCATGGCCGGCGCGCTACCGCGGTAGGGCACGTGCACAATATCCAACCCGCCAGCGGCGCGCTTGAACATCTCCATGCCCAAATGCGAGGACCCGCCTACGCTGTTGCTGGAGAAGGTGTACTTGCCTGGGTTGGCGCGCACCACGGCAACTAGTTCCTGCACCGTGCGGGCGGGAAAGCTGGGGTGTACAACGAACAGGTTGGGGTTCTGCGCCAGCACGCAAATGGTTTCAAAGTCGCCTACGGGGTCGAAGGGCATGCTGGCTTGCAACGCCGCGTTCACCACATGCGGCAGGCTGGCCTGCATCAGCGTCAGGCCATCGGGCGCAGCGCGGGCCACGGCTTCGGCCCCCGGAATGCCGGCGCCCCCGGCCCGGTTCTCCACCACCACCGGCTGACCCAGCGGGCCGCTGATGCCGGCGGCGACGAAGCGGGCAATGATGTCGTTGAAGCCACCCGGCGCCAGTGGCACCACCAGACGTATCGGGCGGTCTGGCGCCCAGGGCGCCTGCGCCAGCGCGGGTGTGGCAAGGGCAGAAAGCAGCAAGCCGCGGCGAGCAATCATGGGGCGATGACCTTCGGAAAGATGTTGCCGTAATGGGCGCGCAATTCGGCAATCTGGCCAGCGGGTGGCTGGGCGTAAGCGCCCCGGCGGCTGACAAAGCCACCGCCCATCAGCCGGTTCAGTTTCACCACCGTCTCGCCCTGCTTCAGCAGCGCCACGGCGGCGTTCAGCACCGGCGCCTTGGGGCCGCCGGGCGGCCCGGCTTCATGGATGCCGGCATCGGCCACCAGCACCATCACCACGCCGGCTGCTGGAATTACCACCTCGGCGCCTTTGGCCACGCATACCGCGGCGGCCTCCAGGAACTGGTCCAGAATGCGCTGGCGCACCGGCCCGGGGCGAAACGCCTCGTCCAGGTCCACCAGCCGGTCCACCTTCATCCGCTCAATGCAGGCCACGCGAGAGCCCACGCCGTAGATGCTGATGTTCTCCTGCACCCGGTTAAAGTGCTTGTCGTTCGCCACCACCATGCCGACGGAGATTCCCATCTGGCAGGCTGTGTACAGCGCCGTTTCGCACAGCCCCAGCACGGGCACGCTGGCCAACTCCCGCGCCGGCTTCAGCCCCGGGTCAGCGATATTGCCCAGTAGCACCGCGTCAAAGCCCTGCGCCTCGGCGGCGGCCACATTCTCCAGCACCTCGATGGTCTCGATGAACTCCAGGCTCCGGTACTGGTCGCCCACGCCGCCGCGCTGGTTGATGCCGCCGATCTCAAAACTCGTGCCCGGGTCGGCCGCCTCGGTCAGCATGCGGCGCAACGCGGCGTTGTAGGCCGGCCACGCATTGGGGCGGGTCAGGGACTGGTACCAAAGGCGCATCGCAACACTCTCCCGGTTGCGCGAAAACTAGGCCGTGCGAGACTGCCCGGCAACGGAGGATGCGGGCATGGAAGCCTTTGATGTGGTGGTGGCCGGCTGCGGCGTGGCGGGCCTTTCAGCGGCGGTGGCGGCGGCCGAGGGTGGCGCCCGCGTGGCCATTCTGGAACGCGCCCCACGAGAGGAGCGCGGCGGTCAGAGCCGTTACACCGAAGCCTACCTTCGCATGAAGTCGCACACCGAGGTGACGGACGACTTCGAGACCCACCTGGCCGAAAATGGCAGCGGCGCGATAGACCCTGAATTGGTGCAGGAAGCCACGCGCGCACGTGCCGACCGTGCCGCCTATGCCCGCGCTCTTTCCCTGGCTGACCCAGACTTCATCGGCACCTTCGCCGACAATGCCGGCCCCACAATCGCCTGGCTCGAAGGTCTGGGCGCGAAGTTCGACTTCCTGCCGACGCAATTCCTCACCAAGTCCCAGCCCCGGCTGCTGCCCGTGGGCGGTGGCCTGGCGCTGGTGGAAGCCCTGGCAGCCCGTGCCGAGGCGTTGGGCGTCAGCTTCCACTACGAAACAACGGCCAATTCGCTGGTGCAGGATGAGGAGGGCACCGTTATTGGCCTGAACGCCCGCAGCGGCGGTCGCGCCCTGCGCTTCCACGGCAAGGTCGTGCTGGCCTGCGGCGGGTTTGAGGGCAATGCCGAGATGCAGACCCGCTATATCGGCCCGCGCAGTGTCTATCTGCGCCCCATCTGCAAGGGCGGCTACTTCAACCGTGGCGAGGGTATCCGCATGGCGCTGGATATCGGCGCCGCGCCCTCCGGCGATTTCGGCAGCTTCCACGCCGAGCCGGTCGATCCCCGCTCCGGTGTCTCGGAACCCTCCGTCTTCATCTTCCCCTACGGCATCCTGGTGAACAAGGATGGCGCGCGCTTCACCGACGAAGCGCCCGGCACGGTAGACGCGCATTATGAACGCGTGACCCGTCGCATCTACGAACAGCGCGACGGCACTGCCTATGTGGTGCTGGATGCCCGGCATCTGAGCATCCCCAATTACCGCCTTGCCATCCGCACCGACCAACCGCCCATCAGCGCTGGCAGCATCGTGGAACTGGCGGGCAAAATCGGCGTGCCGGCGGCGGCGCTGGAAGCCACGGTGGCGCGCTACAACGCCGCCTGCGTGCCCGGCAACTGGCAACCCCTGGTGGCTGATGGCGTACATACGCAGGGTCTTACCCCGCCCAAGAGCAACTGGGCCACGCCATTGGAAGCCGCGCCCTTCCACGCCTATCCCATCATGTCCGCCAATGTCTTCACCTTTGGTGGCGTGAAGGTGGATGGCCAGGCCCGCGTGCTGGACCATGACGGCAACGCCATCCCCGGCCTTTACGCAGCGGGTGAGGTGATTGGCCTGTTCTGGGGCACTTATACCGGCGCCACCAGCGTGCTGAAGGGCCTGGTCTTCGGCCGCCTGGCCGGGCAGGACATTGCGAGCCGCCGCAATGCCTGACCGCCGCGTAGCCATCGTCACGGGTGCGGCCGGCGGCATCGGCGCCGCCAGCGCGCTCGCTCTGGCGCTTGAGGGCTGGTCCCTGGTGCTGGCCGATGCGCGTGATACCGACGCGCTGTTGGCCGAGGTTCGCGCCCTGGGCGCCCGCGCCATGTCCTGGATGCTGGATGTCACCAGCAAGCGGAGCATCGACGCACTGGTCGCCGCTACGCTCGGCGCCTTCGGCCGCATCGATGCCTTGGTAAACGTTGCTGGTGTCGTCGGCTTCGGCAGTGCCGCCGACATGCCCGAGGAAGAGTGGGACCGCGTGATGGCGGTGAACCTGAAGGGCAGCTTTCTCTGCTGCCAGGCGGTCATCGCACCCATGCGCGCCCAGGGCAGCGGCCGCATCGTCAATATCGGCAGCATCATCGGCAAGAATGGCGGCAATGCCCGCCCCTGGATCGACCGTGGCGAGCAGATGCGCAGCAGCAGCATCGCCTATGGCGTCTCCAAGGCCGGGGTACACGCCATGACCTATTTTCTCGCCAAGGAATTGGCGGCCGACAACATCGCGGTCAACGCCGTGGCGCCCGGCCCCATCGCCTCGGCCATGACCACGGGCTTCCCCGATGCACTGCGCGCCCTGATACCCGCCGGCCGCATGGGGCGCGCCGAGGAAGTGGCGCGGGTGGTGGCCTTCCTCGCTTCGCCGGAAACAACCTTCGTTACCGGCGAGATTATCGATATCAACGGCGGCATGTGGATGGATTGAGATGAGCAAGACCCGTATTTGGCACCACAGCTTCACAGTGCTGGAAAAGCTGCCGCCCTATGCTGAGGCGATGGCCGCGCATTTCCGCAAGGTGGCCCGGCCCGAGACCGAGGTGGTGATGCACGGCATGCATGCCGACACCTACCAGACCAATTATCCGGGCAATGATATCCAGTTCAGCTACTTCCAGGTGCTGCATGCGCAGCAATTCCTCATGGGCGCGGTGCAGGCCGAGGAACAGGGCTTCGATGCCTTCGCCATGATGACGCTCCCCGAGCCCTGCATCCAGGAATGCCGCAGCCTGGTGGACATTCCCGTGGTGGGCTACGGCGAAAGCGCCATGACGGTGGCCAGCCTGCTCGGCAACCGCATTGGCATGCTGGCCTTCATCAAGGAAATGCTGCCCACGCTGGACCGCAACGCCGACCGCGTTGGTCTCTCCTCGCGCTGGGTTGGCGCGCATGATGTCGGCTTCGGCTTCAATGACGTGCTGGCCGCCTATGACGACCCGGCGCCGCTGCTGGAACGCTTCCGCACTGCCGCCCGCGGCCTCATTGCCCGCGGCGCCGATGTTATCATCCCCGGCGAGGCGCCGCTCTGCATGCTGCTCAACCGCGCCGGCATTGCCGAGGTGGATGGCGTGCCGCTGGTGGACAGCCTGGCCGCCACCATTAAATGCGCCGAGATGTTGGTGGATTTGCGCCGCACTACGGGCGTGAAGCAGGCCAAGCGCGGCTATTTCAACGCCACCCCGCCACGCGCCCGGCTGAAGGAACTCTGGAAGTTCTACGGCCTCGACAAGGTCTCGCCCTGATGCGCCGCCGCACATTGCTGGCAGCCGGCGTCGCGCTGCCCTTGGCCGCGCAGGCGCAGCCGGGCTTTCCCAACCGGCCCCTGCGGCTGGTAGTGCCCTTTGCCCCTGGCGGCAGCACCGACGCACTCAGCCGCCTTTCAGCGCAGATGCTGACCGACAAGCTGGGCCAGAACGTGGTGGTGGAGAACATCACTGGCGCCGGCGGCACCATTGGCGCGCAGAAGGTGGTGGATGCTCCGGCCGATGGCTACACACTCATGGGCGGCACCCCCGGCCCCATCACCATCAATCCACACCTGATGGCGCGCATGCCCTACGACGTGCTGCGCGACCTCGCCCCCGTGGTGTTTGTGGGAGACAGCCCCGGCGTGGTGGTGGTCGCCAAGGGCTCGCCCCTGCAGAACGTCGCCCAGCTCATCGCCCGGGGCCGCCAGGGCGGCGCCACCTTCGCTTCCGCTGGCATCGGCTCCTTTGCGCATCTGGCCGGCGAGTTGTTCCGTTGGAAGGCTGGGTTGGAGATGACCCATGTGCCCTATCGCGGCACGGCGCCGGCGGTGACAGATCTTCTGGCCGGCCGAGTGGACCTGATGGTGGAGAATTACCCCAGCGTGCAGCCCTGGATCGCCTCGGGCGACCTGCGTGTGTTGGGCGTGGCCCTGGGCAAGCGCTTCTCGCTGCTGCCACAGGTGGCAACCTTGGCGGAAGCCGGGGTGGCGGATTGCGTCGCTTCCTCCTGGTTTGGCCTGTTCACCCGCGCCGGCACGCCGGCCGCAGCCATTGCCAGCCTGAACCAAGCGGTGAATGACGGACTGCGCACGCCCGCGATACAGGCCAAGCTGACCGAACTGGGTGTAGAAGCCACCGGCGGCACCCCAGCGGCTTTCCGTAGCCTGATCGAACAGCGGCTGGCAGAGATGGGCCAGGTGGTCCGGGCCGCCGGGATCCAGCCGCAATAGGGCAGGCGAGTGCTACAGGTCCGCCTTCCAGATCCACAACGCCACCAGCGCGGCCACAACGCCGCCGCTGGCCAGCACACCGGGGCTGGCGCTGCCCAGGTCGCGCGCAATCGCGGTCCACAGCGCCATCACCGCCACGCCCACGGCCAGCCCGCCAATCAGTGAGGCCCGGCTTTTCTTAATCTGCCCGCCATCCAGCGGCGTCAGCGCTGCCATGGCCGCTACTCCGCCGCCGCCACGCGCGGCGTACCGGCGCCCGGATTGTCAGTGGCGTGCCGCACCCGGCGCAAATCCCCACGCACAAAGCGAATGTTGTAGCCGTTGAAGATGTGCTGCAGCAGCCCGCACTTCAGGTCGCTGGTACCGAAGAACCAGTCGGCCACCGGGTAGGTCAGGTTGAAGTTCCGCTCCATCATGATGGCGGTGTTGTGGTGCGCGGCATGGTGGCGGCGAATGCTGTTCACCAGCGGAATATGCCGCACCAAACTATCATTCTTCACATGGCAGCAAAAGTGGAACAACTCGTAATTCAGATACAGCGCGGTGTTGGTGATCAGCACCAGCCAACCGGCATCCGGCAGGCCCAGCGCCTGCAACAGCGCCCAGGGCACAAGGCTGATGAGCATGAAGGTCACCAGCGCATAAGGCGGGAAGAATACGATGCGAAAGTCGCGGCTATTGTCC
>CANFIE010000096.1 GCA_947446625.1 Acetobacteraceae bacterium
GGAGGTGAACAGCACCCGGGGCGGCTTGGCCAGGGCGCGGCAGGCCGCCAGCACCGCCAGGGTGCCGTGCAGGTTCACCCGCAAGCCCAGGTCGAAATCAGCCTCGGCGGCGGCGGAAACCACGGCGGCCAGATGCACCACGGCCTCGGTGCCCGGCGGGATGGCGCGGGCCATGTCCTCGGGGTTGGTGACGTCTCCGCCCAGGCAGGTGACCGGGAAGGGCGCAGCCAGGGCCGGCGGGGCCTTGAGGTCGAACAGGGTGAGAGCGGTGATGGCGCGACCGGCCAGCATGCCGTCCTGCGCCAGGCGTTCCGCCAGCTTGCGGCCCAGAAAGCCGCCGCCGCCCAGAATGGTGATCCGCATCCTATCCTCCCCAACTCGTGCATGCAGGTTGCCCGCGCGCGGGCGCGGCGCCAAGGTGTGCCGCATGATCCCCGCCCGTAGAACAAGCCTGCTGCTGAACCGCAACCATGGCACCCCCGGCATGGTGGCGCTGCCCGATGCCGGATATCGGCGTGCCAGGGCCGAGATAACCGCCTGGGCCGGCTATGCCGCCACCCCGCTGGTGAGCCTGCCCGATGTAGCCGCCGCCGCCCGGGTGGCCGCCGTATACTACAAGGATGAGGGTGGGCGGTTCGGGCTGGGCAGTTTCAAGGCGCTGGGCGGCGCCTATGCGGTGAAGCATTTGCTGGTGGCCGAGCTTTCCAAGCGGGGCCTGGGCACCGAGGCGATTGCCGAGGCGCTGGCCAAGGGCGCCTCCCCACCGATTACCGTGACCTGCGCCACGGATGGCAACCATGGCCGAAGCGTGGCCTGGGGCGCGCAGCGGTTTGGCGCCCGCTGCGTGATTTTTGTGCATGAGACGGTGAGCCAAGGCCGGCGCGATGCCATTGCCGCCTATGGCGCTGAGATTCGGGTGGTGCCGGGGAACTACGACGACGCCGTGCGCGCTGCCCAGGCCACCGCCGAGAAGGAGGGCTGGTTTGTGGTGAGCGACACCAGCTACCCCGGCTACACCGAAGTGCCGCGTGACGTGATGCAGGGCTACCGGCTGATGGCTGATGAGGCGCTGGCGGCGTTGCCGGTGCCGCCGAGCCATGTGTTCATTCAGGGTGGGGTTGGCGGCGTGGCGGCGGCGGTGGCGGCGCAGCTGCGGGCCGGTGGCGCGGGGGGCGCTCGGTTGGTGGTGGCGGAGCCGGAGGCCGCCGCCTGCCTGCTGGCCAGCGCCCAGGCCGGCAAGCCCACGGTGATTGAGGGCGAGTTGGACACGCTGATGGCCGGCCTGGCCTGTGGCGAGCCGAGCCTGCTGGCCTGGCAGGAACTGGAACGCAGCGCCTTTGCCTTCATGGCGCTGCCCGATGCCGCGGCGGTGGACTGCATGCGCCTGCTGGCCAAGCGCGAGCACCCGATTGTGGCCGGCGAAAGCGCGGTGGCCGGGCTGGCGGCACTGCTGCTGGCGGCGCGCGAGCCTTATGCCCGGGCCGCGCTGGGGCTGGATGAGACCAGCCAGGTGCTGCTGTTTGGCACCGAGGGCGCCACCGACCCGGAATTGTACCGCAAGCTGGTGGGGTAGTTACCCGTTGCCTTGGCTGGCGTGGTTCATCAATCTGTCACGCAACTGGCACATGCCGGCAACCGGGCAACCCTAAGCCCCGGAGCACAACCAATCTGGGAGTTTGCGCCCGATGCTTCGTCGCCATCTGGCCGCCGCCGCCCTGGCGGTTCTGGCCCTTGCCGGCTTCAACCGGCCCGCGCCGGCCCAGCCGGCCCCCGCCGCCCCCCCTGCCGCGCCCGTGGAAATTCAGTTCTGGCACGGCCTGCCGCAGCCGCTGGGTGGGTTGCTGGAAAAGATCGTCAGCGATTTCAACGCCAGCCAGCGCCAGTACCGCGTGGTGCCAAGCTTCCGGGGCAGCTACCCGGAGACGATGGTGGGCGCCGTGGCGGCGTTCCGCGCCAATGCCGCGCCACATATTGTGCAGATGTATGAGGTGGGTACCGGCACCATGCTGGCCGCTGGCCGCGCCATTCGCCCGGTGCATGAACTGCTGGCCGCGACCGGCGTGAACATCGACTTCAATGATTACCTGGCGCCGGTGCGTGGCTATTATCAGGCGGCCGATGGCCGGCAGATGAGCATGCCGTTCAACAGCTCCACCGCCATCATGTTCTACAACAAGGACATGTTCAGCCGCGCCGGGCTGGACCCCAACTCTCCGCCGAAGACCTGGCAGGAAGTGGAGGCCGCCGCACGCAAGCTGAAGGAGGCCGGGATTTCCTGCCCGATGACCACCAGCTGGCCCGCCTGGATTCAGGTGGAGCAAGTGCTGGCCATGCACAACCAGCCGCTGGCCACCCAGGCCAATGGCTTCCGTGGCATGAATGCGGAAATGCGGCTGGCTGGGCCGCTGATGGTGCGGCACATGCAGAACCTGGTGGAATGGCAGCGCCAGGGGCTGTTCCGCTACGGCGGGCGCGATGCCGCCGCCGATGGCCTGTTCCCCAGCGGTGAATGCGCCATGGCCTTCGCTTCCTCCGGCCTGCGGGCGCGGGTGGTGCGCGAGGCGCGGTTCCAGTGGGGCGCCGCCATGCTGCCCTACTACAGCGATGTGCAGGGCGCGCCGCGCAACAGCATCATTGGCGGCGCCAGCTTCTGGGCCATGAACAAGGGTGCGGCGGCCAATGCCACACGTACCGAGGCGGAATGGCGCGGCGTGGCGGAGTTCTTCCGCTACATCGCCTCGCCGGAAGTGGATGCCAAGTGGCACCAGGATACCGGCTATGTGCCGGTGCGCCGCGCCAGCTATGAGCTGAGCCGCCGCCAGGGCTACTACACGCAGAACCCCGGTTCCGACGTGGCGATTGAGCAACTGATCCGTGGCGGTGCCGCCACCGACAACAGCCGTGGCATTCGCCTGGGTGGCTATGTGGAGATCCGCACCATTATCCAGGAGGAGATGGAGAAGGCTTTCCAGGCCGGGCAGAGCGCGCAGCAGGCGATGGAGGCGGCGAATACCCGCGCCAATGCGGTGCTGCGTACCTTTGAGCGGCAGAATAGCCGCCCGCAATAACGCGCCCGCGATAACGCGAAAGGGGCAGCGCGATGGACCGCAAGGTTTACTTCAAGGGTCGCGCGCTGCCCTTTTTGCTGCTGCTGCCGCAACTGGCGGTGACCGCCGTGTTCTTCCTTTGGCCGGCGGCGCAGGCGGTGTGGCAGAGCACGTTGCAGCAGGATGCCTTCGGGCTTTCCACCAGCTTTGTGGGGCTGGAGAATTTCGCCGAGGTGGTGGCCGACCCGAATTGGCGCGGCGCCGCCTGGAATACGGCGGTGTTCGCCACCTCGGTGGCGGTGCTGGCGCTGGGCGTGGCGCTGTTTCTGGCGGTGCAGGCCGACAAGGCCATTCGCGGCCAGCGCTTCTACCGCACCATGCTGATATGGCCCTATGCCGTGGCGCCGGCCATTGCCGCGGTGCTGTGGCTGTTTCTGTTTCACCCGAATATCGGGCTGATCGGCCGGGCGCTGAACGCCGCCGGGGTGATGTGGAACTATCAGCTGAACGGCAACCAGGCGATGCTCCTGGTGGTGATTGCCAGTGCCTGGAAGGAAGTGAGCTACAACTTCATCTTCTTCCTGGCCGGGTTGCAGAGCATTCCGAAAAGCGTGCTGGAGGCTGCAGCGATTGACGGCGCCCGGCCGCTGCGGCGGTTCTGGACCGTGGTGTTTCCGCTGCTGTCGCCGACCAGCTTCTTCCTGCTGGTGGTGAACCTGGTCTATGCCTTTTTCGATACCTTCGGCGTGATTCATGCGCTGACCAAGGGTGGGCCGGGCAAGGCGACCGAGACGCTGATCTACAAGGTGTATGTGGATGGTGTGGACAACCTGAACCTGGGTTCCTCGGCGGCGCAGAGCGTCATCCTCATGCTGCTGGTCATCATCCTCACGGTCATTCAGTTCCGCTTCGTGGAACGCCAGGTGCACTACTGATGCGCGCCGTGGTGGACCCCGATGTGCTGGCGCGGCAGGCCGAGCGGCGGCAGGTGCTGGGGCGCTGGCTGGCGCATGGCGCGCTGGGGCTGGGGGTGCTGGTGTTTGCCCTGCCCATCTGGATAACGCTGATGGGCAGCACGCATGACGCCGCGACGATTGGCCGTGGCGATGTGCCGCTGCTGCCGGGCGGACATGCGCTGGAGAATTACGCCACCGCCCTGGGGCAAGGTGGTGGCCGCAGCATGAGCACGCCGGTGGGCGGCATGCTGCTGAACAGCGCCATCATGGCGCTGCTGATTGTGAGCGGGAAGATCGCGATCTCGCTGCTTTCGGCCTATGCGGTGGTGTTCTTTCGGTTTCCCGGGCGGATGCTGGCGTTCTGGACGATCTTTCTCACGCTGATGCTGCCGGTGGAGGTGCGGATCATCCCGACCTACCAGGTGATTGTCGATCTCAACCTGTTCAACAGTTTTGCCGGGTTGAGCCTGCCGCTGATTGCCAGCGCGACGGCGACGCTGCTGTTCCGCCAATTCTTCCTGACCATTCCGGATGAATATGTGGAGGCGGCGAAGATGGATGGCGCCGGGCCGCTGCGTTTTTTCCGCGATATTCTGCTGCCGCTGTCGGTCACCAACATCGCGGCGCTGGGCGTTATCCTGTTCATCTATGGCTGGAACCAGTATTTGTGGCCGCTGCTGATTGTGAACGACCGCTCCATGGAAACCATTGTGGTGGGGCTGACCAAGATGATCGGCAATGGCGATGCGCAGAATGAGTGGAACACCATCATGGCCACCGCCGTGCTGGCCATGATGCCGCCGGTGCTGGTGGTGGTGCTGTTGCAGCGCTGGTTTATCAAAGGGCTGACGGAGACCGAGAAATGAGCACGCTCAACCTCTCCGGCATCACCAAGAGCTTCGGCACCACCACGGTGCTGCACGGCATCGACCTGGGCGTGGCGGATGGCGAGATGATCGTCATTGTCGGCGCCTCGGGCTGTGGCAAATCCACGCTGCTGCGCATTGTGGCGGGGCTGGAGACGCCGACGACGGGGCATGTGGCGATTGCCGGGCGCGAGGTGACGCGGCTGGAGCCGGCCGACCGCGACATTGCCATGGTGTTCCAGAACTACGCGCTGTACCCGCACATGACCGTGGCGCAGAACATGGCCTATGGGCTGAAGATTCGCGGCACGCCGAAGGAGGAGATTGCTCGGCGCGTGGCCGAGACCGCCACGCTGCTCGGCATTCAGCCCTTGCTGGAGCGCAAGCCGCGCCAACTTTCGGGTGGGCAGCGGCAGCGCGTGGCCATGGGGCGGGCGATTATCCGCGAGCCGAAGCTGTTCCTGTTCGACGAACCGCTGAGCAACCTGGACGCCAAGCTGCGCGTGCAGATGCGCGGTGAAATCCGGCGGTTGCAGCAGCGCCTGGGCGTTACCAGCCTGTACGTGACGCATGACCAGGTGGAGGCGATGACGCTGGGCGACCGGCTGGTGGTGATGCATCAGGGCCGCGCCGCGCAGGTGGCCAGCCCGATGGAGGTTTGGGCGCGGCCGGCCGATACCTATGTGGCCAGCTTCATTGGCAGCCCGGCGATGAACTTGCTGGAAGGCTGGTTGGCCGAGGATGGCGCGGCGGTGCAGTTGAAGGCCGGGCCGTTGCTGTGGTTCACCGACGGCCCGCGCCCCGGCGGCAATGGCCGGCCGCTGACCATTGGCATTCGGCCCGAGCATGTGCTGCGCGAGGGTGGCGTGCCGGTGGATGTTGAACTGGAATTGGTGGAGCCGCTGGGCAGCGAGACGGTGCTGCATGGCCTGCTGCCGGGTGGCGAGACGCTGACGGCCAAGCTGCCCGGCATGGTGCCGGCAGTGGGCAGCGCCATGGAGATGCATCTGCTGGCCGAGGCGATGCACGTGTTTGATGCCAGCACCGGAAAGCGCCTGGAGGCTTGACCCCGGGCCGGGGGTGGCGCGAACCTTCGCCCCAACAAAGCCCGGGAACAGCAGCCGATGCATCGTCGTAGCCTGATAGCCAGCCTGGCCGCCCTGCCCTTGGCAGCGCCGGCCCTGGCGCAGCCCGCCTGGCCCAGCCAGGGCATGCGCCTGGTGGTGCCTTTCGCCGCCGGTGGACCCACCGATATTCTGGCGCGGCTATTCGCGGACGAGCTTTCCAAAGTGCTGCCGCAGCGCATGGTGGTGGAAAACCGCACCGGCGCCGGCGTGGTGGTGGGTGCCGAACTGGTGGCCAAGGCGCCGAAGGATGGCCACACCCTGCTGTACAACACCGTGGCGCACAGCGTGCTGCGCGGGCTGTTTCCGCGGCTGCCCTTCGACCCCATTGGCGATTTCGCCCCGGTGGCGCTGCTGGGGCAGATTCCGCTGGTGCTGGTGGTGAACAAGGATTTGCCGGTGCGCACCCTGCCGGAATTGCTGGCGCTGTTCCGCGCCAACCCCGGCAAGTACGACTACGCCAGCAGCGGTAATGGCGGCGCGGTGCATCTGGGCACTGAGCTGTTCCTGCGCCGGGCGGGTGGGCTGCGGGTGAACCACATTCCCTACCGCGGCACCGGGCAGGTGATGCCGGACCTGCTTTCGGGCCGGGTAGCTATGTACATGGACGTGGCCGCGACCGGGTTGACCTACGCCTCGCGGGGTGATGTGCGGGCGCTGGCGATTTCGGCCGGGCGGCGCATTCCCCAGGCGCCGGAACTGCCCACCTTCGCCGAGGCCGGGGTGGCCGATGCCGAGAGCTACACCTGGCACATGGTGCTGGCGCCCAGCGGCACGCCGCCGGCAGCGGTGCAGGCGGCGAACCACGCCTTCAACCAGGCGGTGAAGCTGCCCAGCGTGCGGCAGAAGCTGGTTGACCTGGCCATGCTGCCCCGCGACGATACCACGCCGGAGAGCACCCGCGCCTACCTGATGAGCGAGATCACCAAGTGGGAGGCGATTATCCGCGAGGCCGGGATCAAGGTGGACTGAGCGGCGCCATGGCGGCGGCGGCGGGCCATACGGCGCGCAGGCTGCCGCCCTGCCACTGCGCCAGCACGGGGTGGGCGCGGCTGTTCTGGCCTTTTTCATCCAGCCGCAGGCCCCAGCCATTGGCGCAGCCGCCTTCGGGCACGTCCAGCGCCAGCAGGGCGGGCCGCAGCTTGTCACGCTCCAGCCCACTGGCGCGCTGGGCGGCTTCCAGCACGGCCCGGGCGCCGACATAGCCAGCCAGGGAATGGCCGGAACGCGGCGGGCTGGCCCAGCGCCGCGCATAGGCCTCTGCCAGCCGGGCGGCGCCGGGGGCGGCGACTTCGGGTAAGGCTAAGGGCGGAACGTCCATGGTGAGCGTGCCGTCGAAGGCGGTGCCGATGCCCTGCGCCACATCGGCCAGGCTGTAGCCGGCCCCGGCGCCCAGCACCTGGCGTGGCCGCCAGCCCATTTGCTGCATGGCGCGGAAGAACAGCAGGATATCGTTCTGGATGCCGGCATGCAGCACCAGCTCGGCGCCGGCTTCGCGCAGGCGCAGCAACAGCTCCGGCATGGCGGCGGTGCGGCCGGGGTAGCTGAGCTTGGCCACCAGGGTGAGGCCTTGCTGCCGGGTCTCGGCTTCCTGGGCGGTGGCCATGGCCTGGCCGAAGCTGCCTTCCTCGTGCAGCAGCGCGATGGCGATGGCGCCGGGCGGCTTGCGCCAGTGTGGCGCCAACAGGGTGGTGGTGGCGCGCAGCGTGGCCTGAGCCAGTTCGGTGGCGCGGGGGGCGGTGCGGAACAGGCCGCGCTGGCCGCGCTCGGTCAGGCTGTCGGCATTGGCGGCCAACTCGCAATAGGTGCTGCCCTGGGCTTCCGCCACGGCGGCGGCGGCCTGGGCCACGGGGCTGCTGAGGCCGCCGAACAGCAGGGCCGCGCGGTCGGTGCCGAGCAGGCGGCGGGCTTCGGTGGTGGCCTGGGTGGCGTCGGTGGCGTCGGCCTTCAGCAGCCGCAGCGGGCGGCCGAGCAGCCCGCCCGAGGCGTTGCGCTCCTCCACCGCCAATTCCAGGCCGCGGCAATATTCGTCGGCCAGCAGTGCCAGCCCGCCGGAAAACGGGAAGATGGCACCCAGGCGCAGCTCATTGCCCTGGGCATGCGCAGGGTGCAGCGCCAGGGCAGGGGCGGCCAGCAGGGTACGGCGGAGCAGGGCGGACAAGGATTCGGCGTTTCCGTGGCGATGCCGGGGAGTCTCACGATTGGACGCCGTGCCGCAAGCCCGGCTTGACCTGTGGCCTGAGGCGCGCAACCTCGGCGCAGAATTGGGGAGAGACACCATGGCAACGCTGCCGCCGAGCATGACCTACATCGCCCATGGCAGCGGAGGCCCGCCGGAGGTGATGGCGACCGCCATTGGCCCGGTGCCGGCGCCGCGCGAGGATGAGGTGCTGATTCGCGTGGCCGCCGCCGGGGTGAACCGGCCGGACGTGGCGCAGCGCAAGGGCGAGTATCCGCCCCCGCCGGGCGCCAATCCCTTCCTGGGCCTGGAAGTGGCCGGCGAGGTGGTGGCGCTGGGCAGCAAGGCCAGTGGTTGGACGGTGGGCGACAAGGTCTGCGCCCTGGTGAATGGCGGCGGCTATGCCGAGTTCTGCGTGGCTCCGGCGGTGCAATGCCTGCCCTGGCCGAAGGGGTTTGACGCGGTGCAGGCCGCCAGCTTGCCGGAGACGTTTTTCACCGTGTGGGCCAATCTGTTTGGCCATGGCCGGTTGAAGGCCGGGGAGACGGTGCTGGTGCATGGCGGCACCAGCGGCATTGGCAGCACGGCGATTCTGTTGGCCAAGGCCTTTGGCGCCACGGTGCTGGCCACCGCCGGCAGCGCCGAGAAATGCGCCGCCATGCTGGCCTTGGGCGCCGATGGGGCGATTGACTATCGGGCGCAGGACTTCGTGGCCGAGGTGAAGCGGCTGACCGACGGCAAACTCGCCGATGTGGTGCTGGACATGGTGGGCGGGGCCTATTTCTCGCGCAACCTTAAGTGCCTGCGGCTGGATGGCCGGCTGGTGCTGATTGCCATGCTGGGCGGCAATGTGGCCGAGAGCGCCGACCTGCTGCCGATTATGGTGAAGCGCCTGACCGTGACCGGCAGCACCATGCGGCCGCGCACCACGGCGCAGAAGGGCGCTATTGCCGCCGGCCTGCGCGAGAAGGTGTGGCCGCTGCTGGATGCCGGCAAATGTGCGCCGCCGATCTTCAAGGTGTTTCCGCTGGCCGAGGTGGCGCAGGCGCACGCACTGATGGAAAGCAGCGCGCATATCGGCAAGATCATCCTGACGGTGCCCTGAGCGATGATGATTGATTTCACCGGCAAGGTTGCCTTCATCACCGGTGGCGCCGGGGGGATTCCGCGCGCCACCGCCACGCTGTTCAACCAGTTGGGCGCCAGCCTGGTGCTGACCGACCTGAACGCCGCGCCGCTGGATGAATTCGCCGCCAGCCTGCCCAACAAGCAGGCCCGCTGCGTGACGGCGCAGGTGGACGTGACCAGCACCGAGGATATCGACGCCGCCTGCGCCCTGGCCAAGGCCGAGTTTGGCGGGATTGACCTGCTGGTGAGCGCGGCCGGTTGGTTCCCTGAATGCAGCGTGGAGGCCATGACCGACGCGCATTGGCACCAGGTGCTGGCGGTGAACCTGGATGGCGTGATGCGCACCTGCCGCGCCGGGGCGCGGGTGATGCGCGATGGTGGCGCGGTGTTGAACGTGGCCAGCCGGGCTGGCCATGCCGGCGTTGCCAACCACAGCCACTACGCCGCGGCCAAGGCGGGTGTGATGGGATTTTCCAAGTCTCTGGCGCAGGAATTGGCGCCGCGCAACATTCGGGTGAACTGCGTTTCGCCGGGGTTGATCGAGACGGCGATGTCAGCGCCAATGCGGGAACGGATTGGCGATGCGCGGATCAACCTGACCCCGCTGCGCCGCAACGGCCAGCCGGGTGAGATTGCCACCGCCATTGCGTTTTTGTGCAGCGACTGGGCCAGCTACATCACCGGGGAGACCCTGCATGTGAATGGCGGGGCCTATATGGCCGGGTGAACCACGCGCTGCGGTATCTGCTGATCTCCATCCTGCTGTTCGGTGGCATCTGGCCGATCAGCAAGGATGCGCTGCGCGATGCCTCGCCGCTGTGGTTCGCGCTCAACCGGGCCGGGCTGGCGGCGGTGGTGACCCTGGCGGCGCTGGCCGCCTTTGGCCGACTGCGGCTGCCGGGGCGGGCGGATATGCCCACGCTGCTGGGCGTAGGGCTGTTGCAACTGGGCGGCTTCTTCGCGCTGATGCATCTGGCGCTGGGGGTGATGCCGGCCGGGCGATCGGCCATTCTCGGCAATGTCACGGTGTTCTGGCTGGTGCCGCTTTCGGTGTGGCTGCTGGGGGAGAAGGTTTCGCCCCAGCGCTGGCTGGCGGCGGGGTTGGGGCTGTGCGGCGTGGTGGTGCTGATGGCGCCGTGGGACTGGACCGCCACCACGCTGGGCGACCTGCCGGGCTATGCCATGCTGCTGGGCGCCAGCCTGTGCTGGAGCCTGGCGATCATCATCACGCGGCGCTTTCCGCCGCTGCGCAGCGTGCTGGAGTTGCTGCCCTTCTGCTTTCTGCTGGGTGCGCTGTTTCTGCTGCCTATTGCGCTGTGGCGCGAACCGCAGGGCGGCATTGGCCCGGGCGCGCTGTGGCATGCGCTGTTTGTGGGCGGGGTGGCGGCGCCGATTGGCACCTGGGCCACCATTGAGGCCGGGCGCCGGCTGCCGGGCATGTTGACCGCCATTGGCTACCTGATGATTCCGGCGCTGGGGGTGGTTGTCTCCAACCTGTGGCTGGGCGAAACC
>CANFIE010000097.1 GCA_947446625.1 Acetobacteraceae bacterium
AACACAGCACCGAGGGGCGGACGGTGATTTTGATTACCCATAAGCTGACCGGGGTGGAAAAGCCGCACCAGGTGCTGCGGCTGGCCGGTGGGCGGTTGCTGCCGGCGATGGGGTAGGGGCTACCCGCGCCACGCGGCAAACGCCGCCGCCAAGGTAGTGCCCAACGCACGCGCAAAAGCCTCGGCCAGCCCGGCGCCGCCGGCCAGCTGGGCCAGCAGCGCCTGCCAGCCCGCCGGGTTGCCCTGGCGCAGCCAGGCACAGAACAGCGCGGCCTGGCGGTAGAACTCGCCGGTTGTGAGGCCGAAGGCGCTGGCGCCCTGGTGCTGCATGAAGGGCAGCACCGCCGGCTGCGGTTGGAAATGCCGGCCCTGGCGCAGCGCCGCCATGGCCTGGGCCGGCGTGGTGCGCACCCCGCCATCGCCGCCCGAGCAATCCACCGCCACCCCTTCCAGGAACCAGGGCGGCAGGCTGGCCAGGGCCAGGGCGGGCAGGCGCTGGAACAGCAGCAAGTGGGCCAGTTCATGCACAAGCAGCCGGGGCAGGGCGCGCCGCTGGGCGCCGGCCAGGGCCGGGGCAAGGTGCACCGCGTGCTGGATGGTGACGCCCAATGGCCCGGCGCGCACGCCGCTGTGCAACTCAAACGCGGCTTGCTCGGCAAAGGCGCGCACCAGCACCGGCCGGGCAAAGCCGAAGCCGTGATAGGCTTCCACCTGCGCCAGCGCGCCGGGCAGCAGCGGCGCGGTGGCGGCGGCCAGGGCCTCGGCGCCGGGCTGAAAGGCCAGGCGCGGTTCAGCCGGCCAGGGCAGCAGGCCGGGTGGTTCGGGCAGGGTGGGTTCCGGCTGGCTCCGGGCGGCGCTGGGCAGGGCCAGCAGCGCCAGAACCAGCCTGCGCGGCGGCATTCAGGCCGGCAGCAGGGGCAGCACGGCCTCGGGCGGGCGGCACAGGGCGGTGCCCTTGGCGGTTACCACAAAGGGGCGTTCCAGCAAGGCGGGGTGGGCGGCCAGGGCGTCCAGCAGGGCGGCGTCGGTGGTGGCGGGGTGGTCCAGTCCCAACTCCTTGAACAGCGCGTCCTTGCTGCGCATGCCCTGGCGCGGCGCCAGCCCGGCGGCGGCGAACAAGGCGGCGAATTCGGCGCGGTTGGGCGGGGTTTTCAGGTACTCCACCACCTGGGGCTGGTGCCCGGCCTCGCGGATCAGCGCCAGGGCGCCGCGCGACTTGCTGCAGGCCGGGTTGTGGAAAATGGTGATGGCGGCCATGGCGGGCTCCGGCTTGGGCTGGGAAGGGCTTGCCTTCACTGTATCGCAAAGGCAAGGCTGTGGGAGATTGCCGCAGTGCACCAAGGAAGGCCGCCGCGTGACCGTTGAATTCCGCACCCTGGACCCCGGCAAGTTCCGTGACCCGCTGCTGACCGCCCGTGGCGAAACCCGGGCCAGCGTGGCGCTGGTGGGGCTGGAGACGCTGTGGGTGAATACCGGCACGTTGTGCAACATCACCTGCGCGCATTGCTATATTGAGAGCAGCCCGAAGAATGATGCGTTGGCCTATATCGGCGCCGATGCGGTGCGGGCGGCGCTGGACGAGGCGGCGCGGGAGGCCATGCCGCTGCGTGAGGTGGGCTTCACCGGGGGCGAGCCCTTCCTGAACCGGGAACTGCCGGCCATGCTGGCCGATGTGCTGGGCCGGGGGCTGCGCGCCCTGGTGCTGACCAACGCCATGAAGCCGATGCGCAACCATGCCGCCGCTTTGCTGGCGCTGCCGCGCGAAGGGCTGACGCTGCGGGTGAGCCTGGACCATTACGCGGCTGAGATTCACGACGCTGAGCGTGGCGCGGGAGGCTTCGCCGCCAGTCTGGAAGGGCTGCGCTGGCTGGTGGAACAGGGCTTTGCCGTGCATGTGGCCGGCCGCCTGGCCTTTGGCGGCGAGCCGGAGGCGGAGATCCGTGCCGGCTTCGCCCGGTTGTTCGCCGACCAGGGCGTGCCGCTGGATGCCACTGACCCGGTGGCGCTGATGCTGTTTCCGGAAATGGATGTGCGGGTGGATGTGCCCGAGATTACCACCGCCTGCTGGGGGATTTTGGGCAAAAGCCCCGACAGCCTGATGTGCGCCAGCGCCCGCATGCTGGTGCAGCGCAAGGGGGCGGCGGCACCTGCCGTGGTGGCCTGCACCCTGCTGCCCTATGCTCCTGAATTCGAACTGGGTGGTACGCTTTTGGCAGCGGCCCGCCCGGTGGCGCTGAACCACCCCCACTGCGCCCGGTTCTGCGTGTTGGGTGGGGCCAGTTGTTCGCGCTGAGCCGGGTTTCAAACAAGCTTTCACCACAGCAAGGTTGACGCGGCGCGGCAATTCCCGGACCTATCGGGGCTGCGCCTTCGGGCGGCTTCAGGGAGAGAGAGAATGCGCCGTCGTTTGTTGTTTGCCGCCCCGCTGCTGCTGGCCCTTGCTGGCTGCCAGAACGGCCAGGTGCCCAACCTGTTCGGGCCTTCGCGGGCGCATACCTTCCCGATTTTCTTCACCGAGGACAGCGCGCTGCTGGGCGCCAATGCCCAGGGCATCATCACCATGGCCGCCGACGCCGCCAAGGCCGATGCCAATGCCCGCGTGGTGGTGCGTGGCTTTGCCGCGCCGGATACCGGCACTGCCGCCTTCAATCGCGCGCTTTCCGAAGCCCGCGCCCGCGCCGTGGCTGATGCGCTGATCTCGAAGGGCATTCCCACCAGCCGGGTGGCCATCCAGCCACGTGGTGAGGTTTCGTTCGAGATGTTCCCGACCGAAAGCCGCCGCGTGGAAATCCACATCGGCGGGTAAGGGCCGTGCGCGGGCTTTGGCTGGCATTGCTGCTGCTGCTTGCGCCGGGGCTTGCCGCCCGGGCGCAAGGGCCGGCGGCGGTGCCGCTGGAAGCCCTGCGCGTGGAGATTCTGGACCGCGGGCTGTTCGAGGTGGTGAGCGGCCAGATCACCACCCTGCCGAATGGGCTGGGCCGTAGCGAGTTGGCCGATGCCGAGCTGGTGCACAGCACCACCGCCATTCCTGCCCGGCCGGGGGTGAGCTTTGGGATGATCTACCGCGTACATGGCCGGCCGCGTGGCGCCACGGTGAGGCTGGCCACCACCATTCGGTTTCCGCCGCCCGGGCTGCTGCCGCCGGGCCAGGCCGCGCCGGTGGACGAGATGACCATCGAGGGCGAGGTGCGGCTGGGCACCGACCTGCAGAGCGCCCATGTTTATACCTTCGACCATGAGTGGGAGGTGGCGCCGGGCCCCTGGCGGTTTGAGGTGCGCTACGGCGACCGGCTGCTGGCGGTGCAGAGCTTTATTGTGACGCAGGAAAGCAGCCTGCGGTACTGAGCCTGATCCGCGCAGGCGGAATCGCCGGAGCGGTGAATCAGTCTCTCAGACCCAGAGCCTGATCCGCGCAGGCGGCATCGCCGGAGTGGTGAATCAGTCTCTCAGACCCAGAGCCTGATCCGCGCAGGCAGGATCGCCGGAGCGGTGAATCAGTCTCTCAAACAACACCCGCGTGGTATGCTGACCGCCGGTTTTCGCGGAGTGGCCCCGGATGATGATGCTGCGCCTTGCCCTGCTGCTGCTGGCACTGCTGGCGCCTTCGGCCTGGGCCGAGAAGGACCGCAATGCCGCCGACAAGCCACAACCCCAGGCCCCTGCCGGCCCGGCCGTGACCGGCCTGCGGGTGGAGATTGTGGAGCGCGGCCTGTACCAGACCAACGCCCCCGGCCAGGTGCGGCAGATGCCCAATGGCATTGGCGAGAACCTGGTTGAGTCGGTGGAGTTGATGCGCAGCACCACCGCCATTCCGGCCCGCCCCGGGGTGAGCTTTGGCTTTGAATTCGTCCTGCATGGCCAGCCGGCGGGCACCGAGCTGGAGTTGACCACCACCGTGGTGTTTCCGCCGCCCGGGCTGCGGCCGCCGGGCGCGGCCGGGCCGGTGGCGTCCTCCACCACCCCCATGACAGTGCGGCTGGGCGAGCAGGGCGCGGTGTATCGGGGCTATACCTTCGACTACGAATGGGAGGTGGCGCCGGGGCCGTGGCGGTTTGAGGTGCGGCTGGGCGAGCGGATTTTGGCGGTGCAGAGCTTTGTGGTGACCAGCGAGAGCGGTTTCAGCAAGTAGAAGCCGGGGCAAAGGGCGCTACACTGGGGCATGCCCGACTCGCTGCTTGCCGAACCGCCTTTGGCGGACCCGGAAGAGGTTCTTCACCGTGTTTTCGGCCATGCCGGCTTTCGTGGCCGGCAGGGCGAGATTGTGAATCACGTGCTGCGCGGTGGCTCCGGCCTGGTGCTGATGCCAACCGGTGGCGGCAAGTCGCTGTGTTTCCAGGTGCCGGCGCTGTGCCGTGAGGGCTTGGGGGTGGTGATCTCGCCCCTCATCGCGCTGATGGAGGACCAGGTGGCGGCGCTGCGCCAGCAGGGCGTGGCGGCGGCGGCGCTGCATTCGGATTTGGATGACGAGACGGCGCGGGCGGTGCGGCGCGACTTGGCGCAGGGCGCGCTGAAGCTGCTGTATGTCTCGCCGGAGCGGCTGCTGCTGGAAGGCACGCTGGGCCGGCTGGCCGAGCAGCAATTGGCGCTGTTCGCCATTGATGAGGCGCATTGCGTCAGCCAGTGGGGCCACCATTTCCGGCCGGAATATCGCGGGCTTTCGGCGTTGGCCGAGCGTTTTCCGCGGGTGCCGCGCCTGGCGCTGACCGCCACGGCGGACCAGCGCACGGTGGAGGATATTCGCGCGCAATTGGGGCTGGAGGAGGCCCCGGTGTTTCGCGGCGGCTTCGACCGGCCGAACATCTTCATCAGCTCGGCACCGCGCGACAGCGAGCGCGGGCAGCTGCGCGAGTTCATCAAGGCCGCGAGCGACGGCAGCGGCGCCGGCATTGTGTATTGCGGCAGCCGGGCGAAAACCGAGAGCACCGCCGAATGGCTGCGGGCCGATGGCTATGACGCGCTGTGCTTCCATGCCGGGATGGAGCCTGAGGCCAAGCGCGCCTCGCACCGGCGGTTTGCCCGGGGTGACAATGTCATCATGGCCGCGACCATTGCGTTTGGGATGGGGATCGATCGGCCGGATGTGCGCTGGGTGGCGCATACCGACCTGCCGCGCAGCCCCGAGAGTTGGTATCAGGAAATCGGCCGGGCCGGGCGAGACGGCCTGCCGGCGCGGGCGCTGCTGCTGTACGGCGCCGGGGATATTGCCCTGGCGCGGCACCGCATTGAGGAAAGCCCGGCGGCGGATGAGCAGAAGCGCATCGAGCGGATGCGGCTGGATGCCATGGTGAGCATTGCCGAGGCGGCGACCTGCCGGCGGCGCATATTGCTGCGCTGCTTTGGCGAGGATGCCGAGGCCGAGAATTGCGGCGCCTGCGATGTGTGCCGCACCCCACCCCGGCTGTGGGACGGCACGGTGGCGGCGCAGAAGCTGCTGAGCGCGGTGCTGCGCACCGGGCGGCGCTTCGGCGTGGCGCATATCGTGGACGTGCTGCGCGGGCGGATGACCGACAAGGTGGCGCAATTCGCGCATGACAAGCTGCCGACCTATGGCGTGGGCAAGGATTTGCCGGACGCCACCTGGCGCGGCGTGGCGCGGCAATTGGTGGCCATGGGCGCGCTGGACGTGGCGGTGGAGAATCATGGCGAGCTGGTGCCGACCGATGAGGCGCGGCCGATCCTCAAGGGCGAGCAGAAGGTGATGCTGCGCGAGGATGTGACGGCGGTGCGCGGCGCGCCGAAGGACAGGGGTACTCGTGCCGCGGTGCCGAGCGGCGATGCGCTGTTCGAGGCACTGCGCGCCTGGCGCCGGGCCGAGGCGGGGCGGCAGGGGCTGCCGGCCTACATGATCTTCAGCGACGCCACACTGGGCGCCATTACTGAAGCCAAGCCGGGTGACGAGGGCGAGCTTTCCGCCATTCCGGGCGTGGGGCGCAGCAAGCTGGAGCGCTATGCCGATGATGTGCTGCGGCTGGTGGCTGAACACGGGTAGTTGGGTGCCCCGGCTTTACCCGGGCGCGGCATTTGGCGATGCTGCGCGGCGAAAACCGGGAGTGAACGACCACCATGCCTGACGCCAATATCGCCGCCGCCGAGACGCTGGATGCCGTCATCATCGGCGCCGGGTTTTCCGGCATGTACCAGCTGCTGTGCCTGCGGGACCGGCTGGGCCTGAAGGTGCAGGTACTGGAAGCCGGCGATGGCGTGGGCGGCACCTGGTACTGGAACCGCTACCCCGGGGCACGCTGCGATTCCGAAAGCCATTCCTACAACTACACCTTCTCGAAGGAACTGTTCGAGGCGTGGGAATGGTCGGAGCGCTATCCGCAGCAGCCCGAGATCATGCGCTACCTGAACCATGTGGCGGACCGCTTCGACCTGCGGCGCAATATTCGCTTCGGCACCCGCGTGGTGGCGGCGCGGCGGGACGAGGCGGCCAACCTGTGGGAAGTGAGCACCGCCGGTGGCGAGACGCTGCGCGCGCGGTATTTGATTACCGCCGTGGGGTGCCTTTCCACCGCCAATGTGCCGCGCATCGCGGGGTTGGAGAGCTTTGCCGGCGCCTGGTACCACACCGGGCAATGGCCGCATGCGGGCGTGGATTTCAGCGGCAAGCGCGTGGGCGTGGTAGGCACTGGCTCCACCGGTATTCAGGCGATACCGGTGATTGCCGAGACGGCGGCCGAGCTGACGGTGTTTCAGCGCACCGCGAATTACAGCGTGCCGGCGCATAACGCGCCGCTGACGCCCGAGTTCAAGGCCTGGGTAAAGGGCAACCACGCCGAAATCCGCCAGGTGACGCGCAGCACGCCGAATGGGCATGCCTTCGTGATCGCCAATCGGTCGGTGTGGGATGTTTCGGCCGAGGAGCGCGAGGCGCTGTACGAGGCGGCCTGGGACAAGGGCGGGCTGCAATTCCGCGCCACCTTCCGCGACCTGCTGGTGGACAAGCAGGCCAACAACACAGCGGCCGAGTTCCTGAAGCGCAAGATCCGCGGGATTGTGCAGGACCCGAAGACGGCCGAATTGCTGGCCGATATCGACCACCCCTACGCTGCCAAGCGGCCGCCGATTGATGACAATTACTTCGCCACCTTCAACCGGCCGAATGTGCGGCTGGTGGATGTGCGCAGCGCGCCGATTGAGCGGATTACGCCCACGGGCATCGTGACGGCGGCGGGTGACTATCCGCTGGACATCATCGTATTCGCCACCGGGTTTGATGCCATGACCGGTCCGCTGCTGGCCCTGGGCATCGAGGGCCGCGACGGGCTGCCGCTGGCCGAGGCCTGGGCGGCGGGACCGCGCAATTACTTGGGGCTGCAGGTGGCGGGCTTCCCCAACCTGTTCACCGTGACCGGCCCGGGCAGCCCTTCCGTGCTGTGCAACATGCCGGTGCCGATTGAGCAGCATGTGGAGTGGATTACCGACTGCATCGCGCATATGCGCGCCAAGGGCCTGGCCCGGGTGGAGCCGACCGAGGCGGCGATGGATGGCTGGGTGGCCGAGGTGAACGCCGCCGCCGCCGCCACGCTGCTGCCGGAGGCCGGGCATTCCTGGTATCTGGGCGCGAATGTGCCGGGCAAGCCGCGCGTGTTCATGCCCTATGCCGGCGGCATGGCGCGCTACCGCGAAACCTGCGAGGCCGTGGTGGCCAAGGGGTATGTTGGGTTTGCCATGACTTAACGCCCGCGGCGGGCGGACCAGGCACGAGTGAACTCGGCGCCGAACAGGAAGATCTGCGCCGAGTAGTACACCCAAAGCAGCACCACCATGATGGCGCCGGCCGCGCCATAGGTGCTGGCGAAGCTGCTGCTGCCGACATACCAGGTGATGGCGTTTTTGCCGGCGATGAACAGCAGGGCGGTAAGGGCGCCGCCCAGGGCCACATCGCCCCAATGCTGCCGGCGGTCTGGCAGCACCTTGTAGATGGCGCTGAACAACAGGGCGACCAGCAGGAAGGACAGGGCGGAATCCGCCAGGGTGAGCACATGCCGGGCGGCGGGCAGGATATGCGCGGCCCAGGTGCCCACCGCCGCCAGCGTTGTGCTGGCCACCAGCGAGACCATGAGCAGGAAGCCGGTGGAGAGCACCAGCCCCAGCCCGGCAGCGCGGGCGCGCAGGAATTGCGCCAGGGCGCCGCGCATGGTGGGGCGGGGCGGCACCTTCCAGATATGGTTCAGCGTGTTCTGCAACTCGCCAAACACCGCGCTGGCGCCGGCGATGAGGGTGAGGCTGCCAAGGATGGTGGCGAGCACGCCGTTGGCGTGGTTGGAGGCGCCGCGCACCATGGACTGCACCGCCTCGGCCCCCGGGCGGCCCATCAGGTCCTCCAGCTCATTGGCGATGGCGCCGCGCACCGCGCCTTCGCCGAAGATGAGGCCGGCGGCGGCCACCGCGATGACGATGATCGGCGCGATGGAGAACACCGTGTAGTAGGCAATGGCCGCCCCGCGGCTGAAGGCGTGGTCGGCCAGGAAGCCGGCAACCGTATCCTTCAGCAGCAGCCAGGCGGTGTGGTGCATGGCGGGGCTACACCGCTTCCGCCACCAGATGCCCGGCGCGCACCCGCAGCGCCCGGCTGTGGAAGGCGGCGACGCTGGGACGGTGGGCGATGCTGATGAGCGCGGTGTTGGGCAGGCGCTGCTTCAGCAACTCGTAGAAGCGGGTTTCGGCCTCGGGGTCGAGGCTGGCGGTGGCTTCGTCCAGGAACAGCCAGTCGGGCTTCAGCAGCAGGGCGCGGGCCAGGGCCACGCGTTGCTGCTCGCCGCCGGAAAGGCGCCGGTCCCAGGTGTCCTCATGGTCCAGCCGGGGGGCAAGGTGGGCGAGGCCGGCGAGGTCCAGGGCTTCGCGGATTTCGGCATCGGAGAAGAAATCCTCGCCGCGCGGGTAGCAGAGCGCGTGGCGCAGCGTGCCCAGCGGCAGGTAGGCACGCTGCGGCAGGAACAGCGCGGAACCACCACCCGGCACATGCACCGTGCCGCTGCCAAAGGGCCAGATGCCGGCAATGGCGCGGAACAGCGTGGACTTGCCCGAGCCGGAGGGGCCGGCGATGAGCACCGCCTCGCCGGGCAGTATCTTCTGCTGCGCGCCTTCAATCAGCACGCGGCCATCGGGCAGGGTGAGGGTGATGTTGTCGAGGTGGAGCGCTGCCTCGGTGCCCGGGGTGGTGCTGACGCCGCTGTCTTGCTGGGCATGGGCGGTGGAGACGGCGCCGACAAAGCCGGTGAGGCGGGCGACGGTGGCGCGCCATTCGGCCACGCCACGGTAATTGTCCACGAACCAGGAGAGCGCGCCCTGAACCTCGCCGAAGGAGGAGGCGGTTTGGCTGAGCACGCCCAGCGGCACGCTGCCGGCGAAGTAGGCCGGCGAGGCCACGACATAGGGGAAGATATTGGCCACCTGGTTGAAGCCGGCGGTGAAGAAGGTGAGCTGCTTGGTGGTGACCATGATGGCCCACCAGTTTTCCACCAGCCCGTTGAAGCGACGCAGCAGGCCCTGCTTTTCCTCGGCCTCGCCACGATACAGCGCCACGCCTTCCACATTCTCGCGCAGGCGCACCAGGGCGAAGCGGAAATCGGCTTCGACCTTTTCCTGGTTGAAGTTCAGGCCGATCAGCCGGCGGCCGATGAGATGGGCGAAGGCGGTGCCGATGACCGAGTAGATCAGCGCCACCCATACCAGATAGCCGGGCACGCTGAGGCCGAACACCGTCATGGCGCCGGAAAGCCCCCAGAGCACGGCGATGAAGCTGAACAGCGTGACCACATTGCGCAGCATGCCGAAGCCGAGGACGAGTGTGTCATCGACGAATTTCTTGATGTCCTCGGCGATGCGCTGGTCCGGGTTGTCGGTGCCTGGGTCCACCAATGCAACGCGGTAATAGGCGCGGGCGTCGAGCCAATTGTCGAGGTAGTGGCGGGTGAGCCAGCGGCGCCAGCGGATCTGCAACGCCATGCGCAGGTAGATTTGATAGACGGCGATGAGGATGAACACCGCCGCCAGCCAGATGAAGCCGGGCAGCGTGCCGGTTTCACCCTCGTGCCAGGTCAGCAGCAATTCCAGGAAGGCGGCCTGGTCCTTGTTCTGCAGGCTGTTGAAGAACTCCCGCCCCCAGTAGCTGTTGATGACGTTGAGGGCGACCAGCAGCAGGTTGAGGCCCACCAGCGCGCCCAGCATCAGCAGGGCGCGGCCGCGCTCCTCACTGCGCCAGAAGGGGGCGGCGAGCGACCAGGCGTCTCGGAGTGAAACCAGCAGGCGACGCATGGGCTTGGGCTTTCAGTGCTGGGTTTCAGTGGCAAGGGCGGCAAGCCAGCGCTGGGCGCGGGCCAGGTTGAAGCCGTTGTCGCCCCAGCCGAAAATGCTGCGGCTGTAGAGGTAGAGCGCGGCGCCGGCGGGGTGCGGGCGCACCTCGGCGGCGATGAGGTCCGGGTAGTTCATGGTGACGCTGCGTTCCACCCAGGCGCCCTGGTGCCGGGCCGGCCATTCGCCATGCTTCCAGGTGCGCGGAAAGCCGGCGGCCACGCGGTTCAGCCTGGCCCAGAGCAGTTCCGGCGGCATGGCATAGGCCGGCTGGGTCAGGTGCTTGGGGCCGGTATATTCGGGCGGGCCCACCAGGCAGGTATTGGGCGAGGGCGGCAGGGTCAGGCCGTCAAACTCCACCGGTCGGGCGGGCGGCAGGCCGTTGGTGCCGCTACGGAACAGGGCGAGCAGGCTGGTCATGCCGCATTGCCCGGGGCGGCGAGGCGAATGACGCCCTTGGCTTGCTCGGGCGGCACCGGCTTGCCC
>CANFIE010000098.1 GCA_947446625.1 Acetobacteraceae bacterium
AAAGGGGTCGCCGGTCACCTCGGCAACCTGGTCACCTTCCAGAATGCCATAGGCGGTGCGGCCTGCTGTGGTGAAGCGGATCCAACGCATGGGCAAATGCCTCCCTCAATGCTTTGCCGCAGGCTGGCATTGCACCAGGGCCGCGGCAAGTCGGGGTCGCGGCAAGCCGCGCAGGTTCAGGCCTGCTGCTTCCAGGTCAGCACCAGCACGTCGCGGCAGCTTGCCGCCGCCGGATCAGCCGGCGCCACCGGGGTTACGCCGTGCATCACCCGCGCATCATCCACCAGCGCCGCATCCAGCCGGTCCAGCAGCGTGAAGCGTGCCAGCTCCTGCCCGGCATCATCCGTCACCAGCGTCTCGCCACCCACCAGGTTGGTGCGCGCCATCATCGCGATCAGCACCACATCCACGCCGTCATGGTGCACGCCCTCGGGCGTTGGGAAGCCCGGCGCCCCGGCCTGGGCCAAAATGCGGAACTGGTGCATTTCCACAAACCAGTCGCGCCCTGGCTTCAGTGCATCGGCCACGCCGCGGCCCAGCTCCAACAGCGCCTGCACGGGGGCCGAGGCACCCACTTCGTCCTCAACTGCCGCGAACCAGCGGTCCACCCCGCCATTCAGCGTGTTGTGCACCACGGCCTGGAAATGCGGCTGGTGCGCCCCGCGCACATGCCCCGGCACCCCGGCCCGGGCACTGAAATTGGCAATGCGCCGCTGCCGATAGCGCCCGCCATCGGCCATGAAGCCATCCACCTCCAGCCTTTCCCAGCTGGCGGCAAAATCATCCAGCGCGGCGGCGTTGCCGGCGGCGCCCAGCAGCCCGGCCAGGGAGGCACCCGGCAGCACGGCAAAGCCGCGCCCGGCCATCTCAGCGTGCAGCGTGGCCAGTGGCGGTTGTGCCGTCATGGCACGGCCGTCGCGACTTCAGCCTCGCCAATCGGCGGCACGTCGCGCGTCAGCCCGGCCAGCACCTCGGCCACATGCCGCACCTTCACCGGGCTGCCTTCACGCTTCAGCCGTCCGGCCATGTTCATCAGGCAGCCCATATCGCCGGCCAGCAGCGTATCGGCGCCGGTCGCGGCAATATCAGCGCATTTGTCGCCCACCATGCGGGTCGAGATATCCGGATACTTCACGCAGAAGGTGCCGCCAAAGCCGCAGCACACCTCGGGGTTCTCCAGTTCCTTCAGCGCCAGGCCCTCCACACTGCCCAGCAGGGCGCGCGGCTGCGCCTTCACCCCCATCTCGCGCAGGCCCGAGCAACTGTCGTGGTAGGTCACCAGCCCATCATACTGCGCCGCCACCTGGGTCATGCCGCGCACATCGGTCAGGAAGCTCACCAGCTCATGCGTCTTGGCCGCCACCGCATCGGCCCGCGCCCGGCCCTGCGGGTCATCCTCGAACAGGCTGGGATAGTGGTGCGCAATCATCCCCGCGCAGGACCCGCTGGGCGCCACCACGTAGTCATAGCTGAAAAACGCATCCACCACCGCCCGCGCCAGGTCACGCGCCGTGGTGCGGTCCCCGGTGTTGAAGGCCGGTTGGCCGCAGCAGGTCTGCGTCCGTGGCACCTCCACCACGCATCCGGCGGCTTCCAGCAGCTTTATCGCTGCAAAGCCGACATTCGGGCGGTACAGGTCCACCAGGCAGGTGACGAAGAGCGCGACGCGGGGTTTTGACTGCGACATACCCCCAATCTAGGCACGCCCGCGCCAGCGCGAAAGCCTTGCCGTGTGCGGGGCTGGCCTGCACCCGGTACAGCGCTGTAACCTGCTGCGGCAGCAAAACGGTGCAAGCCAATGCGGAACCCTCTCCTCCTGGCGCTGCTGGCGCTGTTCCTGGCCCTGCCGGCCCAGGCGCAAGCCCCCGCACCCACCCTTGCGCCCACCCGTGGCCCCACCCACCCCGGCACCACCGCGGCCGAGCGCTGGCTGTGGGACAGCCTGCGCGGCCCGCTCACCCGGCCCGAATTCGCGGTGAACATGGCCGGCAACTGCAACGGCGCCACCCCCAGCGCCACCGAGCCCAACCACCCCGCCTGGGCCGAGCCCTGCCGCGCCATCACCGCCGAGTTCCTGGAAACCATCCTCACCACCGAACCCTGGCGCAGCCAACTGCCCCGCCGTGGCCTACGCCTGCAAGGCATGCTGGTGCAGGGCGTGCTGGACCTTTCCGCCACGCAAATCAGCGTGGAGCTCTGGCTCGACCAGTCCCGGTTCCCCGAACCCGTCATCCTCACCGGCGCGAAATTCGACAAAGCCCTGACCTTCGACGGCTCCGCGCTGGAAGGCGGCTTCTCGGCCGACCAGTTCCAGGTGGGCGGCAACCTGCAACTCAGCGGCGCCCGCATCGGCTGCCTGGTGGAAGCCGGCCCCGCCAACGCCCCCGCCACCACCCCGTGCGGCCCCATGGTGCTGCAAGCCGCCACCATCGGCGGCGACCTGCGGCTGGAAGGCGCCGACATCCGCACCGGGCTGAGCGCCGAGGACATGACCCTGGCCGGCAGCCTGCACCTCACCGGCACCCGCATTGCCGGCGGGCTGCACGCCACCAACCTCAAGGTCAGCCGCAACCTGTACCTGGATGCCGGGGCCGAGCTGCGCTGTACCCCCGTCGCCGAGGTCAAGGGCTGCGACGCCCTGGTGCTGCGCGGCGCCACGGTGGAAGGCCAGTTCACCCTGCTGGACAGCACCTTGGGTGGGCATTTTCAGGGCAACAGCCTGAAGGCGCATAACCACCTGCAATTGCGCAACACCAGCATGGCCCCGGGTGCCCGGCTCAACCTGGCCAATGCCCGCATCGATGGCGACCTTGATCTCAGCAACGCCGCCCTCGGCCAGGTCTCCCTGGCCGGCATCGTCATCGGCGGAGACCTGCAACTCGCCACCGACAGCCGCGCCCCGCCGCGCTGGGCGCCCGATGCCCTGCTCTCCCTGCGCAACGCCCGGGTGGGTGCGGTGCAGGGCAGCCTGGAGCCTGGCCGCAACGCCTGGCCGGCCCAGCTGGAATTGCAGGGCTTCACCTATGAACGCCTGGGCGGCGGCACGCAGGACGCAAGCTCGGCCATGCTCAGCCGCCCCAGTGCGGAACTGGTGGATTGGCTGGCCCGCGACCGCAGCTTCACCCGCCAGCCCTACCAGCAGTTGGCCGGCATCTTCACCGCCGCCGGAGACCCCAACCGCGCCACCGATATTCTGTTCGCCGCCCGCTACCGCGAGGAACAGCAGAATTGGCAGCAAGGCGCCTATGCCGATGCCGTCGGCCTCGCCGCGCTGCGCATCACCATCGGCTATGGGCTGGGCTACAAATTCTTCCGCGTGCTGTGGTGGGTGCTGGGCTTCTGCCTCATTGGCACGCTGGTGCTGTGGCAAAGCCCCGCCGCCCGCGCCCGTGGCCTGCTCTGGTGCTTCGGCGCCAGCCTGGACCAGTTGATCCCCTTCGCCACCCTCTCCCCGGAATTCGCCCCCTTCTTCGACGACCCAAGGCGCGAGCGCCTGGCCAATTGGCAAATGGCCTTCTTCGCCATGCAGGCGCTGGTAGGCTTCGTGCTGGGTGGCTTTGTGGGCGCCGGCATGGGCGGCCTGACCCAAGCAAACTGAGGAAACCCCAGATGCTCCGCCTCATCACCGCCGCCCTGCTGCTGGCCGCCAGCCCCGCCCTGGCCGAAGGCTGCCGCCCGGAAAACCTGCGCTTTGCCCCCGGCACCAGCGGTGCGGTGGTGGAAGGCGGCCTGGTCCGCACCGAATTCGCCTGCTACGCGCTGACCGCCCGCGCCGGCCAGCGGCTGGAAGCCAGCGTCACCAGCGCCGAGAACAACGCCGTGTTCCAGATCTACGCCCCCGGCTGGCGCATGCGCGACAACATGGCCGAAGGCCCCACCCTGCCCGGCGCCGGGGAAGGCGAGGATACCATGCGCTTCGCCGGCACCCTGCCCGCCAATGGCCGCTACCTGGTGGTGGTGGGCGGCACCCGGGGCAACACCGCCTACCGGCTGCGGGTCACCATCAAGTAGCTACAGCAGCACCAGATCGTCGCGGTGCACCACCTCGTCCCGCCCGCGCCAGCCGAGAATATCCTCAATCTCGGCCGAACGCCGCCCGGCAATCTGCCGCGCCGCCTCGGCGTCATAGGCGCTCAAGCCCCGGGCCAATTCGCGCCCGGTCAGGTCGCGCACGCTCACCGGGTCGCCGCGGCGAAACTCGCCCTCCACCGCCTTCACCCCGGCGGGCAGCAGGGAAGACCCCTTGCCCAGCGCCCGCGCCGCGCCGTCATCCACCACCAGCACGCCCAAGGGCGCCATGCTGCCGGCAATCCAGCGTTTCCGCGCCGTCCGCCCTTCCGGCGCCGGCAGAAACCAGGTGCAGCGCGCCCCATCCAGCAGCGCCCGCAGCGGCCTTTCCTGCTTGCCCAGGGCAATGGCCATGGCGCAGCCCGCGCCGGTGGCAATCTTCGCCGCAATCAGCTTGGTGCGCATCCCGCCCGAGGAATACCCCGGCGGCGGCTCGCCCCCCATGGCCATGATCTCGTCGCTCAGCCGCTCCACCACCGGCAGATGCTTCGCCTCGGGGTTGTTGCGCGGGTCGGCGGTGTACAGCCCGTCAATGTCGCTCAGCAGCACCAGCGCATCGGCCTGGATCATCTCTGCCACCCGCGCCGCCAGCCGGTCATTGTCGCCAAACCGAATCTCGGCCGTGGCCACCGTGTCATTCTCGTTGATCACGGGAATGCAGCCCAGCCCCAGCAGCGTGCCCAGCGTCTCGCGGGCGTTCAGGTAGCGGCGGCGGTCCTCGCTATCCTCCAGCGTCAGCAGCAACTGCGCCGCCATCAGCCCTTGGGCGGAAAGCGCCGCATCCCAGGCCCCGGCCAGCCGTATCTGCCCCACGGCGGCGGCGGCCTGCTTTTCCTCCAGCCGCAGCTTCTTGCGGGTCAGCCCCAGGCTGCGCCGCGCCAGGGCAATGGCGCCGCTGCTCACCAGCACCACCTCCACGCCCCGCGCCCGCAGCGCCGCCACATCGGCCGCCACCCCGGCCAGCCAGCCGTCACGCGGCGCGGCCGTACGCTCATCCACCACCAGGGCCGAGCCGATCTTCACCACCACGCGCTTCGCCTGGGCCAAGGCAGGTACTTGGGGCATTCTCTCTTGCATGGGGCGGGCGCATAGCACGCCCCCTTGCATCAGGGCCACCAGCCCTGCCAGCCTTGCCGCCGGAAACAGCAAAACCAGCAAAGGCAAGCCCCATGCAGCACCTGCCCACCCAGCTGTGGCAATGGGACGCCGCCGACCTTGCCCCCGCCATTCGCCGCCGCGCCATCTCGGCGCGGGAAGCCACCCAGGCCTGCCTGGACCGGCTGGCAGCGGTAAACCCCCGCCTCAACGCCGTGGTCACCATCACCGCCGAGACCGCCCTGCGCGAAGCGGAGGCCGCCGACCAGGCCGTGCGCCAGGGTGCCGCGCTCGGCCCGCTGCACGGCGTGCCGCTGACCACCAAAATCAACGTGGACTTCGCCGGCCTGCCCAACACCAATGGCTGCGTCCCGCTGGCGGAAGCCATCTCGCCGGGCGACAGCGCCGTGGTTGGCAATCTGCGCGCCGCCGGCGCCGTCTTCCTTGGCCGCACCAATACCCCGGCGCTCTCCATGCGCTGGTTCACCGAAAACGCCCTGCACGGCCGCACCCTCAACCCCTGGAGCGCCCGCCACACCCCGGGCGGCTCCTCCGGCGGCGCGGCCGCGGCGGTGGCCGCCGGCATCGGCCCCATCGCCCATGGGAATGACCTTGGCGGCTCCATCCGCTACCCCGCCTATGCCTGTGGCATCGCCGGCATCCGCCCCAGCTTCGGCCGCGTGCCGGCCTACAACCCCTCCATGGCCAGCGAACGCCCGCTCTCCGGCCAGCTGATGTCCACCCAGGGCCCGCTGGCCCGCCGGGTGCGGGACCTGCGCCTGGCCCTGGCCGCCATGGCCGCCCCCGATGCCCGCGACCCCTGGCACATGCCGGTGCCCCTCACCGGCCCCACCCTGCCCGGCCCCTTGCGCGTGGCCTTCTGCGTCGATCCCATGGGCGCCGGCGGCGTCCACCCCGAAGTTCGCGCCGCCATCCTGCAAGCCGCCGCCTGGCTGGAGGATGCCGGCTACCGGGTGGAGGAAGCCGCACCCCCGGCCTTCGCCGCCGCCGCGCAGGACTGGGACGCCTTCGCCCATGGCGAGGCCCTGCTGTTCATGCGGCAGAATTTCGAACGCCTGGCCGATGACGGCGCCCGCGCCACCTTTGGCTACATGGTCAAGCACACCCGCCCGCCGGAGCTGACCGAGATGCTGCAAATCGCCGCCCGCCGCACCGGCCACCAGCGCGCCTGGGCGCTGTGGCAGCAGCAATACCCGCTGCTGCTCCCCCCGGTCTCCAATGAACCACCCTTTCCGCAAGGCCTGGACCTGGAAGGCCAGCAGGGCTTCGACCGCGTCTACGCCGCCCAGCAACCGCTGCTGGCCAGCCCGCTGCTCGGCGTGCCCGGCGCCTCGGTCCCCACCGGCCTCACCACCGAAGGGCTGCCCATGGGCGTGCAGCTCACCGGCCCGCGCTGGCGCGAGGATATCGTGCTCGACGCCGCCGAGGTCATCGAAGCCCGCGCCAACCTCGCCACCCCCATCGACCCGAGGCCCTGATGCGTCTCCTTCTGGCTGCCCTCTGCCTGCTCCTCGCCGGCCCCGCCTTGGCCCAGCAAAGCTACCCCGACCGCCCGGTGCGCGTGGTGGTGCCCTATTCCGCCGGCGGCCCTACCGACACCACCGCCCGGCTCTTCGCCGAGCAATTCAGCCGCCGCTTCGGCCAACCCTTCGTGGTGGAAAACCGCGTGGGCGGCGGCACCAGCATCGGCGCCGCCCTGGTGGCGCGTGCGGCGCCGGATGGCTACACCCTGTTCATCAGCAACTTCGCCAGCAATGTGGTGAATGGTTGGCTCCGCCGGCTGGACTACGACCCCGCCGGCTTCAGCCATGCCGGCATGTTGAGCCGCAGCACCATGTTCCTGATGGTGGCGCACAACTCCCCCATCCATTCAGTGGCTGATCTCGTCCGCCTGGCGCGGCAGAAGCCCGGCGGGCTGACCTTTGCCACCAATGGCGCCGGCACGCCCAACCACCTGCTCTCGGAATTGCTGCGCCTCAGCGCCAACATCCCGCTGACCCATGTGCCCTATACCGGCTCCAGCCAGTCGAACCTCGACCTCACCGCCGGCCGTGTCGATTTCATGTTCGACGCCAACAGCATGATCCTCTCGGGCCAGGCCCGTGGCGTGGCTGTGGCGGATACCCAGCGCTGGCCCACCCTGCCCAACCTGCCCATCATGGCCGAGGCCGGCTACCCCGAGGTGGCGCTGACCACCTTCTTCGGCCTGGCCGCCCCGGCCAATACGCCGGAACCCATCCTGGAAAGCCTGCACGCCGCCATTGTGCAGGCCGCCGCCGATGCCACGCTGGTGCAGCGCATGGGCACCACCGGCTTCGTGCCCTTCCAGGCCAGCCGGGCGGAAACCGCCGCCTTCATCGCGCGCGAAAGCACCAAGTGGCGCGCCGTCATCGCCGATGCGCGGATCAGCGTGGAATAGCGCCTGATCGGCCAGGGCGGCAGCGCCGCCGGCCGTGCATCAGCCGCCGGCGCACAAGCTCAGGCCCAAGCCCACTCCGGCACCGGCCGTTGCTCCACCGGCACCAGCCAGGCGGCATGGTTGCCCTGGTGAACCACCGTCGCCGGCAGCAGCAGTTCACGCGGCACCGCCAGCCCGGCCAAATGCCGCAGCGCCGCCTGGGTGGCGGTGCAGCCCATGCGAAACCCACAGTAATCCATGCTGGCCAGCAGGCTGCCGGCGCCAATGGCCTCCGCCGCTTCCAGCGTGCCGTTATTGCCCACCACCAGCGCGCTGCGCCCGGCGGCGGCCAGCACCGCAATGGCGCCCAGCGCCCTGGTGTCGTTGGTGCAGAGCACGCCATCAATCACCGGGTGCGCCGCCAGATGCGCCGCCATCGCCTGGCGCCCACCCTCGTACAAATACCGCCCCGGCGCGGTGCCCAGCAGCACAATGCCCGGCGCCGCCGCAATGGCCCGCCGGAAGCCCCGCGCCCGGTCCCGATTGGTCGGCGCCGTCTCCGGCCCCTCAATCAGCACCACCTTGCCCACGCCACCCAGCCGCCCGATCAGATAGCTCGCCTCGGCAAAGGCCATCGCCTCGTCATCCGCGCCCACAAAGCTGACGAAATCGCCCGCCATGCGGTTCACAAACCCCACCAGCGGAATCCCCGCCGCATTGGCCTCGGCCACCACCGGCGCCAGCGCCTTATCATCGGCGGGGGCAAACAGAATCGCGTCGGGCCGCGCCGCAATCACGCCGCGCAGCAGCACGGCCTGCTCCACCGGGTCATCCGGCTTGGTGGGAATATGTCGTGTCACCCGCGCCCCGGCCGCGGCGGCCACACGGTCGCAGCCGTGCAGAAAGGCCTGGTAGTTCGGATTCTCGGCATTCTTGATGAAAGCCGCCACCCAAGGCCCGGCCATCGCGTTCACCCTCCCCGGGTTCAGCCACCCGGCAGCTGCGGTATCCGCACGAATTGGCTGGTATCATAGCCCTGCGCCGCAAACCGGGCCAGCAGCCCCTGATAGGTCGGCTCATCCATCTGCGGAGAGCGCGACAGCACCCAGCCATATCCGCGCCCCGGATACCCCACCAGCGCATGCCGATACTCCGGGTCCACGTGCAGGATCAGGTACGAAAGATACAGCGGCCACAGCGGCGTTTCGCGCCAATAGGCATTGCCGGTATTGGGCCGCACATAGCCGCGCATGGTGAAGCTTTCCAGCGGCGCATCCAGTCTGCCCTTGCGCGCCCAGTACACATCGTCAAACCGGTCCGGCCCGGTCATGGTGATGTCAAACCAGCTTCCCACCATGCCCGCCTCGGCAAAGTAGGGGATATTGGCAATGATGTACCAACGCCCGGCATAACGATCCAAATCCACCTGCGGCGCCAGCACCTGGGGCGGGTCATCCCCGGCGCAGGCGCCCAGCAACAAGGCGCAAACCAGCAGCAACCGGCGCATGGGCGTGGTCCTTCAGTTCAGGTTGTAGTGAATGGTGGAGCCATCGCGCCCCGGGGCACGCAGCGCGCTCCAGCGCCGCGCCTCGTCGTACCACAGCTCCATGCGCACATCGCCGCTCAGCGCAAAGCGCCGGGCGTTGATCCGCCTGCCATCGGGCAGCGGCAATTCCTCATTGGCAAAGCGCGCCACCGCCGGGCGCATCAGCGTGCCGTCCTGCGGATTCACCATCGGCGCGTCGAATTCCGCCGGGTTCCAATGCGTCGCCGGCAGCGCCCCATCAGGCGCCACGTAAGGCGCCACGGCCGAGCCTTGCACCCGCAGCCCCTCAGGCCCCCGCGTGGCGCGGAAAAACGCCTCGCGTCCGTTATTGTCGCAATCGGCGCTGGCCGCCACCACCTGGCCGCCGCGCCATTGCTCCAGCCCGCGCAGCTTGTAGCGGAACAGCGCTATCGGCCCCAGCCGCACCACAATGTCCACCGCAATGCGAATATCCAGCCCATCCGCAACCTCGGTGAACTCCAGCACATGCTCGCCCACCGGCGTGGTGTTGCGCAGCACGCTGAAGGCCAGCCGGCCACCCGGCGGCACCGCGGCCATGGCGGCGCCACTGGCCAGCACGCCCAGCAGCGCCCGGCGCCGTATCATGCCGCGTGCTCCAGCCGCCACAGCCCCACATCCAGCGCCCCGGCGCGGAAGCCGGCCTCGCAATAGCTCAGATAGTAATGCCACAGCCGGCGGAAGCGCGGCGGAAAGCCCTGGGCGGCAATCTCCGGCCAGGCCGCCTCAAACCGCTGGCGCCATTCCGCCAGGGTGCGGGCGTAGTCCAGGCCGAAGCACTCCACCGCCGCCACCCGCAACCCGGCCCGCGCCGCCTGCGCATGCATCACGCTGGGCGAAGGCAGCATCCCGCCGGGAAACACATAGCGCTGGATGAAATCCGGGTTCGCCCGGTAATTGGCAAAGCGACTATCCTCAATGGTAATCACCTGCACCACCGCCGCGCCGCCCGGCGCCAGGCAGCGTTTCACCTGGGCGAAATAAGCCGGCCAATAGGCCTCGCCCACCGCCTCCAGCATTTCAATCGAGACAATCCGCGCATATTCGCCGGTCTCGTCCCGATAATCCTGCAAGCGCAAATCCGCGCCCCGCCCGGCCAGCCTTTCCCGCGCATAAGCCAGCTGAGACGGCGACAGCGTCAGCCCCGTCACCGCGCCGCCGGCCTGCACCAGGCGTTCGGCCATGCCGCCCCAGCCGATGCCAATCTCCAGCACCGCCTGCCCCGGCTGCAGCGCCAGCATGGCCAGCACACGGTCCTGCTTCGCCGTCTGCGCCTGCTCCAGAGTCAACTCCGGCGTCGGGTACAGCGCCGAGGAATAGGTCATCCCCGCATCCAGCCACAGCCGGTAGAAGTCATTCCCCAGGTCGTAATGCGCCTCGATATTGCGGCGGCTGCCGCTGCGGGTATTGGCCCGGCGCAAATGCAGCAGCCGGTTCAGCCAGCGCAACGGCGCGCTGCCCTGAATCACCCGCTCCAACGTGGCGCTGTTGCGCGCGCCCAACTCAATCAGCGCGGTGACATCGGGGCTGGACCAGTCGCCATCCATGAAGGCTTCGGCCAGCGCGATATCGCCGCCGAACACCAGCCGCCGCAGCACCCGCCACCGATG
>CANFIE010000099.1 GCA_947446625.1 Acetobacteraceae bacterium
ACGGATTTCTTGCTCTAGTTTCAAATAGTTATAGAGCACGAAATGCGCTCATCAGGGCGCATAGTGCTCTAGGCCAGCTCAGAGATTGTTGCCCTGGGCCGTGGCAAGGGTTGCGCCCAGGCCGAGTTCACCAGGCAGTCCCATGGTCAAGGCGCTCAACGCCTCGACATCGCTGGGATTGGCGCAAATCAGCCGGGTTACCCCAAGCTTGGCCAGCATGCTGTTGCAGGCGGCGATTTCCCGGGGCAGGGCGTAGGCCGGCAGGTTCGGCAGGGTGGCATTGCCCGGCACCTGCAGGCCCAGCGTGCCGGCTGCCGCATCGAACACCGCCACCGGAACGCCCGCAGCGGCAGTGGCCGCTTGTGTGCGGGGCAGGCAATCCAACTCGTTGCGCGCGCCCAGCAGCAGGCCAACCCGGGCGAGGTCCAGTGCGAAGCGCAGCGGGCGGATCGGGTCCATCACGGCGAAGCGCTGGTCATGCCGGGCGAGGTCTGGGTGCAGGCTGGTGAACACGGCCATCATGTTGGCCATCAGCTTGATCTTCTTGGCGCCGAAGCTCTGCCCTTCCCAGTGCCGCACGAAGACATCGCCGGTCACCACGTGCTGCCACCCGGCCTTCACCGCGCGGTAGCAGAAGTCGGTCTCCTCGCCATAGCCACGCGGAAAGTGGTGGTCGTCGAAGTAGCCGATGTCATCCAGGCATTGCCGCCGGATGTAGAGGCAAAAGCCAACCGTGTTCTGCACCCGGACATGGCGGCCGCGATTGACGGTTGCCGCCAGCGCATCCAGCCGCGCATCGCTGATCTCAAACCTCACCTCGCCATCAACGCGGGTGTAGGGGTAGCTGCCGATATGGCTCGCATTGGTCAGCGGATTGGCCGTGGCTACCCGGGGGCCGGAATAGGCGGCCCGGTGCAGGCGGTCCAGCCAATCGCCATGCACCACCGTGTCGCTGTTCAGCAGCAATACATCGCGCCCCGGGTGCAAGCGCATGCCCCGATTGACGCTTTTGGTGAAGCCAAGATTGGCCTCGTTGCGCAGCAGCGTTATCCGCCCTTCCTGCGCCATGCGGGCCAGATCGGCCCGCAGGGTTTCGTCCGGGCTGCAGTCATCCACCACAACCAATTCGTAGGGCAGCGCGCTCCTGGCCTCCAGTACCGAGGCCAGGCAGCCCAGCGCCAATTCCCGTTGATTGTAGATCGGGACGATGACGTCGAGCATGGGTGCGCGGCTGTCCTGCAACGGGTGGCTGAGGCTAGAGCAAGTTCCATTCTGATGGAATCAGCAGAATGGATTTCTTGCTCTGGTTTCAAATAGTTATGGAGCACTATGCGCCCGTCAGGGCGCATAGTGCTCTAGAGTTCGAAACCGGCGGTGACCGCGTCGGCGCGGAACATCTTCACGGTATCAAGCGAATAGGCGTTCAGGTCGTAGTTCAGCAGCGCCAGCTTCTTCAGGATGTCGTTGGTCACCGTGATGATGTGGCAGCCGATGGCATCCGCCTGCAGGATGTTCAGCAACTCGCGCGGGCTGGCCCAGATCAGCTCGGCCTTCGGGTTCACCGCGGCCATGGCAATCGCGGCAGACATCAGTGGCACCGGGTCCACCCCGCTATCGGCAACGCGGCCGGCGAAGACCGAAATGCACGAAGGCACATCGGCTTCCAGGTTGGCGACAACGTCGCGCACCTGCGCCAGCGTCATCAGCGCGGTCACGTTCACCTTCACGCCGCGCCCAGCCAGCCGGCGGACCAGGCCAGTGGTGCTTTCGCCCCGGGTGTTGGTGATGGGGATCTTCACATAGACATTCGGCGCCCAGGAGGCGACCTTGATGGCCTGCCGCTCCATGTCGTCGATCTCGTCCGAGAACACCTCAAGCGAAAGGTGCTTGTCGGTGATGGTCTGCAGGATATCGCGGGCGAAGGCCTCGTAATCCTTGATTCCGGCCTTGGCCATCAGGGTTGGGTTGGTGGTCAGGCCCTGGATATGTGGCTTGGCATACATCGCCAGCATGTCGGCCTTCTCCGCGCCATCGGCGAAGATCTTGACCTTGAGGTTCTCGATGCGCGTCATTGCGGGTCTCCTTGAATCAGTATCCATTCGGATGCTTCGATGAGTGAGCGGCAGACATGCTCGGGCGGTTGCTGCGGCGCCTGCTCGTCATAGCCTTCATCAATCAGAATGGTGCGGCAGCCAGCCGCGGCGCCAGCGTCGATATCGCGCCAGCGGTCGCCAACCATGAAGCTGGCCTGCAGGTCTATGTCGTGGCTGGCGGCGTCATCCAGCAGCATCCCGGGTCGCGGCTTGCGGCAGTTGCAGCCTTCATGCCCGGCATGGAAGCAGGCGTGGATAGCATCCAGCGGCAGCGTGGCCGCCATGCTGGCATGGATGGCCTGCACCGTTGCCAGCGGCGTTGTGCCGCGGCCCACATCCGGCTGGTTGGTCACCACCACCAGGCGGAACCCGGCAGCGCGCAGTGCCGCCAGGGCTTCCGGCACGCCGGGGATGATCTCGACTTCGGCCACCGTTGCCGGCGGAAACGGCTTGCCGTTCCGCACCACGGCACGGTTGAGCACGCCATCACGGTCCAGGTAGACCGCCCGGCGGTTCATGGAGCGGTGGATTCCCACTTGGTCTGCCGGGCCTTCAGCGCGGGGTGCGAGACCAGCAGGTGCCACACCACGGCCTGGAAGGCCTCGGAATGCGGGGTGACATTCTCCGCGTTCACCGTTGGCACCACCACCACAACGTCGCCCACTTGGCCGGTATAGCCGCCATCGCGCCCCACCACGCCGAAGATGCGGGCGCCGCGTTCCTTGGCCAGCTGCAGCGCGCCAACCAGGTTGGGGCTGATGTTCTTGGCCAGGTTGCCGCCACCCACCGAGAACACGAACACCGCATCCTTTGCCGTCAGGCGGCTGCCGATCAGCCATTCGCGGAAGATGGTGTGCCAGCCTTCGTCATTGGTGCGCGCCGTCAACTCCGAGACATTGTCGGTCGGCGCATAGGCCTCGATGCCGACGATCTTGCGGAAGTCATTCACCGCGTGCGAGCAATTGCCAGCGCTGCCACCAACGCCAAGGAAGAACAGCCGGCCCTCACGCTCACGCAGGGCGGCGAGTTCATGCGCCATTTGCTCGATCTTGGCGGCATCCAGTTGGCGCACCACCTCGATGGTCTCGGTCAGGTGCTGTTCGGTGTAGGTCATGGGCTTTCCTTTCCCAGATGCGCCTCAAGGTCGGCCAGGCCGGCGAACGACCCTACTTCATAGAAACGTTGATGGACCTCGTAGCCGGCCAATTGCCCGGTGGCGGCCAAGGCCTCGAATACCGTGGCGAGGTCGGTCGGGCGGTCGGTCGGTACGTCGCGCAGCACGTCCTGCCGAAACAGGCTGAAGCCGTAGTCGATGTGTTGCATGGCAGGCGTGCGATTGGCTTTGCTGTAGGCCAGTATCTCGCCATCCTGCAGCAGGACATTGCTGGTATCCCAGCTGCCTTCATTGCGAAACACCGTCATCAGTGCCGGGCGTCCATCACGTTCGAAATGGTTAATTGCCGCCCTGTAGTCGAATTCCAGCCAACTGTCGCCATATATGACCGCGAATTGCGGCCCTAGCGCCGGCAGCGCCCGGGCCAGCGCACCGCCAGTGCCCAGCAGCACCGGGCCGTCGGCAACGTAACTGACCTCCATACCGAAGGCGCTGCCATCGCCCACCGCCTCGGTCACCATCTCGCCAAGGTAGCCGGTCAGGAATATCGCCCGCTTAAAGCCATTGTGTGCCAGCAGGCGCAGTTGATGGAAGGCGAAGGGCTCGCCCCGCACCGGCACCAGCGCCTTCGGGATTGTGGCCGTGACCGGCCGCAGCCGCGTGGCCAGGCCGCCGGCCAGAATGGCAACCGGCAGGGTCACGAAGAGGTAACCTTGGTGCCCTCGAAGTCGAAGCGGAAGCGGACCTCCTCAAGCCCGGCCCGTGCCATGGCGTGGCGTAGCCGGTTGCGGTCCTCGGCGTAGAACAGCAGGAAGCCGCCGCCACCGGCGCCAACCAGCTTGCCGCCAACCGCGCCGTTCTTGAGGCCCAACTCGTACCACTCGTCAATCGCCGCCTGGCTCATGCCGCCGGAACGGCGCTTCTTGTGTTCCCAATGCTCATGCATCAGGGCGCCGAAATCGGTGGTTTTGCCGGCCACCAGCATGTCCCGGCTGCGCAGGCCGAGTTCCTTGACGTAGTGCAGGTTGGCCAGCATGGCGCCATCGGCCTGCTGGGTGCGGTCCTTCTGGTCCTTCAGGATCGAGCCGGCGCTGCGCGAGAAGCCGGTGAAGAACAACAGCAGATTGTCCTCCAGGTCGAACTTCGTATCCATGCTGATCGGCAGCGGCTCAACCTCGACGCTGCCATCGGGATTGAAGGTGAAGCAGGTGATCCCGCCGCAGGCAGCGATGTACTGGTCCTGCTTGCCGATCGGCTCACCGAGGATGTCGATCTCGATCCGGCAGGCCAGTTCCGCCAGCTCCTTCGGGTGGATCTGCCACATGCGATGCGCGTAGAGCGCCTTCAGCAGCGCGGTGGTGAAGCTGCCGGAGGAGCCGAGGCCGGTGCCAGAGGGAATATCGGCCAGGGCGGTGATCTCGATCTGCGGGCTTTTCAGCTCCAGCATCCGCAGCGCCTCGCGGATGATCGGGTGCTGAACCTCGTCCACCGTCTCGACATGCTCAAGCTTGGAATACTTCAGGAAGATTCCCGGCGTGAACGGCCGCAGCACGTTGACGTAGACATACCGGTCAATCGCCCCGGCGATCAGGAAGCCACCATGCTCGCGGTAGTAGGAGGGCAGGTCGGTCCCGCCACCCCCAAGGCTGATGCGAAGCGGACTACGAGTGATGATCATAGCCAGAGTTCCTGTAGATTTGTCCGACGATGTCCAGCACCGCCACCGCGTCCGCCAAGCCAGCATCAGGCTGGCGGGCAAGCCGCACATCACTGAGGAAGTCGCTGAACTCCACCGCCCAGGAATCATCGGCCATCGGGTATTCGTGGATCAGCGTCTCGGGCGGCCCCATCTCGGGCAGCATCCGGTAGTAAGCCAGGCGCTCCACGCCGTAGCTGCCGCCAAGCCCGGTAATGTCCAGCTTGCCGTCACGGCCATAAATCTCGAACGAAAAGGTGTTCTTCCATTCGGTGCAACTGCAATGCAGGAAGGCCGCCTTGTTGTCCGCTGTCCGCAACAGCAGGAAGGCGTTGTCATCCACCGGCATGTTCCAGAAATAGGTCGCGGCGAAGCCCTCAACCCGGGTGAAGTCCCCCAGCAGCCAGCGCGCCAGGTCGATGATGTGCGGTCCCTGGTCGATCAACTCGCCGCCGCCGGAAAGTGCAGGGTCGGCCCGCCATTCCTTGTCATAGCCAATGCGGGCACCATGCCCGTAGCGGGCCCGCACGAACATCAACGGCCCGAGCGCACCGGAATCCACCAGGCGCTTGGCCTCGCGGAAGGCACGGTGGCGGCGGTGGTTGAAACCAACCCGCACCAGCACTCCCTTCGCCGCGGCCAGTTCGGCCAGCCCCGCGAGTTCGGCGGCATTGCGCGCCGCCGGCTTCTCCACCAGCACATGGCGCCCGGCCGCAATCGCGGCCCGGGTAATCTCGGCCAGCGAATCATGCAGCGTGGCGATGATGACAATCCCCACCCCCGGCTGGGCAATGGCAGCGCGCCAGTCCGCATGCGCCTGGCAACCCGGCACCTTGGCAGCCAGCGCCGCAGCGCGGGCCATGACCTTGTCGGCGCAGGCCACCAGCGGCGCGCCGGCCAGTGCGGCAGCGCGCTTCTGGCCAATCAACCCACAGCCGATGATGGCAACGCCCGGCAACTCGCTCATACATCCCCCCAGGGCATGTCACGTTCCCGGCCCGTGATCCGCCGCAGCGTATAGGCGTCGCTGCGCTTCAGTTCGTCCAGATGCGCCGGCCAATCGGCCCAGCGGTCCCAGGGGGCCGAGATCAGCTTGCCGGTTATGCCGTTGCTTTGCGTGGAAGCAAGGAACACGCAGAGCTTGGCGCCCACTTCCAGCGGTGTGCCGCCCTGCGCCCGCACCTTCAGCATGCGGGCATGGAAATCAGCGCCAACCCGGTCGGGGCCGGCGTCAATCACCTCGTCCAGCAGCCTGGTGGCCAACGCGCCTGGCGCCACCGCATTGATGTCTATGCCGGCGTCGGCGGTTTCCAGCGCCAGGGTCTCCGTCAGCCGCACCACGGCGGCCTTCGCGGCGGCATAGGAACTGAGGCGCGGCAGGGGCGCCGTGGCACCACCACCCGAGAGGTTGATGATCTTGCCGCCGCCCGCCGCGCGCATGGCCGGCAACACCGCGCGGCAGCAATACAACGTGCCCAGCAGGTTGATGTTGAGCGCCTGCACCCACTCCTCGATATCGAGGTCCTCAAGCCGTCCCATCGGGCCATAGACGCCGGCATTGTTGACCAGCGCATCGATGCGCGGAAAGGCGGCAAGGCTGGTCTCAACCAAGGCGGTCACTTCCGCCATCACCGCCACATCGGCGGTCTGCACCAGCACCTGCTGCCCGGGTGCTGCCATGGCCAGCAACTCAGCGCGCATGGTCGCCAGCGGCGCGGCATTGCGGCCGCACAGCATGACGGAGGCGCCGGCGGCAATGAAATGCCGGGCAATCTCGGCCCCCAGGCCCTGCCCAGCCCCGGTGATGACAGCGTAGCGGCCTTTCAGCATCAGTGCGGTTTCCCAACCCGAAAGTAGCGAAAGCCAGGGGCGGCCGCGAAGGCTGCCGCCATGAAGCCGTTCTGGTCCAGGACCAGGGGCTGGCGCATGGCGGCGGCCACCATTGCCGGCACCAACTCGCGGAACACCGGCCACTCGGTTGCCACCACCAGCACATCGGCACCGCCCATGGCCGCTTCGGCTGAGGATGCCAATTGCCAACCCGGCGCCATCTCGGCCGGCAGCGCCTGCACCGCCGGGTCGAAGGCCAGCACCTCGGCGCCCGCCGCGGCCAGCCTGTCGCACAGCTCAACGGCGGTTGAACGGCGCAGCGTGCTGGTGCCGGCCTTGTAGGTCAGCCCCAGCACCGCAACGCGTCGGCCCTTGAGTGGCGCCGCGCCCGGCTGGCCGAGCAATTCGCTGATCCGCCGGAACGCCCAGCCGGCATGCTGATGGTTGCTGGGCAGAATGCCCGAGAGCAGCGGCGTGGGCAGGCCATGCGTGGTGCCGAAGCCGGTCAGGAAGGTGACATCGCGCGCCAGGGTACCGCCGGCGAAGGCGCCGCCCGGCGTAACATAGGCGCGCGGCCCGATGCGTGGTTCGCTGCGGATGCCGGCTTCCACCTCCGCCGCATCGGCGCCCAGCCGTTCGCACAGGCCGGCAATCTCATTGATGAAGGTCACCGAGGTGGCGAGGAAGGCATTGATGGTGTGCTTCACCATCTCGGCCGATTCCAGCCCCATCCAACGGGCCGGAGTACCCAGCCGGGCCACCAGCGGCTCCAGCCGTTGCCGCGCTTCCGGGCCATCGCAGCCGATGATGATCCGCTCCGCCTCGGTGAAGGCGGCGATCGCCTTGCCCAGCCGCAGGTTTTCCGGTGAGCAGGCGAAGTGCAGCCGCCGCCCCGGATGCGCGGCTTCGAAGCGCAACTTCATCTGCCGGGTGGTGCCGGCGGGCAACTGCGAGGACACCAGCACTACGGAATCATCCCGCAGCAACGGCAGAATTTCGGCAACCCGGGCAACCACCAGGCCCACATCGGCCCGGTCCTCGTCGTCAACCGGGGTGTCGTAGGTCACCCAAAGCACATCAACTGCGTCCAGCCCGGCCTCGTTGGCAGTGGCGAAGCGCAGCTTGCCGGCGGCCAGCCCCGCGCTGAGCAGCGCGTCCAGCCCCGGCTCCAGCAGCGGCGCGCGGCCTGCGGCCAGGCCGGCCACAACCTCGGGCGCATCAACGCCCACCACGTCGAACCCCGCCTGTGCCAGGCAGGCGGCGGTGACGCTGCCCAGATGCCACAGTCCGGCGACGCCAATCCTCATGCCCGCGCGTCCAGCAGGTCCGCGTTCTCCAGCAGGTAGTCCACCGTGCTCTCCACGCCGGCGCGAATGGAGTAGCGCGGTGCCCAGCCCAGCGCGCGGATGCGGGCGCAGTCCAGGAAGATGAAGGGATTGTCGCCAATCCAGCCACGCTCGCCCCCGGTGTACTGCAACTCTGGCTGCAGCTTCAGCCGCTCGCAGATCCAACCAACCGAATCACGCACCTCGCAATATTCGTCGGTGCCCAGGTTGAAGATGGCGAAGGGTTCGGTCTGCCGCTCCATCACGGTCAGGATCGCGGCCACGCAGTCGGAGACATGCAGGTAGGATTTGCGCTGCATGCCATTGCCGAGGATGCGCAACTTGGTCGGGTCGGTGCGCAGCATCTTGCAGAAGTCGAACACATGGCCGTGGCTGTAGCGCTGGCCCAGAATGGACACGAAGCGGAACACCGTGGCCTGCAGGCCAAAGCCTTCGGCATAGGCCGAGATCAGCCCCTCGGCCGCGGCCTTGGAGGCGCCATAGAGCGAGGTCTGCACCGGGAATGGTGCATCCTCGGGCGTGGGGAACACCTTGGCCTCGCCATAGACCGAACCGGTGGACGAGAAGAACAGCCGCTTCACGCCGTGGCCCCGCATCGCCTCCAGCACGTTGTGCGTGGCGATGACGTTCTGCTCCAGGTCGCGGCGCGGATGGTCGGTGCCGAAGCGGACATCGGCATTGGCGGCCAGGTGGAAGACCATGTCGGCCCCGGCCACGGCCGCCCGCACTGCATCCAGGTCCAGCAGGTCGGCCTGAACCAGGCGGAAATTCGCCGCCTGGCGTGCCGGCGCGATGAACTTCTCAAGCCCGGTCGAGAAATTGTCGAAGCCGGTGACGTGATGTCCCTCGGCCAGCAGGCGGTCCACCAGATTGCTGCCGATGAAACCCGCGGCGCCCGTTACCGTGATGCGCATGGCAACCCCCTCATGATGATCAGCGGGGCGGCCTGCCGAGCCACACCCAGAACGCAAGCAACTGCCCCGCCCGAACCGGCGAAGGGCACCCTAGGCCAGACCAGCCCTACCGGTTGTGCCCCAGCATGCGCCGCGCCAGCCTGGCGCATGGCCGCGCCACGCCAGCCAGCAGCGGGAAGCGATGCACCACCCGGCGCAACGGCCCGGCAACCCGGCTGAGAACACCGCGGCCGAGGCGTTGATAGGTGCCCGGCGGATCCTGGCCAACAGAACTGGGCGGCACGGCCCCTTCCTTGGCGGATTCAACAAAGGCGCGATGCTCGATCAGCAGCGTGCCCATCGCCAGGAAATAGGATTGCACCGAAACGCCGAAGCTCTTGTCCTCGGTCATCCGGCGCAGCATATCCGCTACCGGGCTTGGCTTGCTGCCAACGTAAATGATGCCGAGGCCGTATTGGTGGCCGAAATCGAAGGCGGGGTAGCGCAGCTTCAATTCTTCCCACAGCCGCCACACGCCGAAACCGCGGTCATAGACATTGGTGTCGTGGAACATGATGACGCCAACATCCGACATCTTCGGCAGATAGCCCTCGAAGTCGCTTTTCACCGCTTCGTAGGTGTGCAGCCCGTCGATGTGCAGCAGGTCGATCGATCCATCGGCGAAGCAGGGCTCGGCGGCGGCGAAGAAGGACTGGATGTAGTGCTGGTTCGGATAGGTCTTGCCCAGGTACTTGCGGAAACCGGTGAACACCGCATCGGTATGGATGCCGGCATGTGGGTCGCCGATCCAGCTATCCACCGCCACGCACTGCGTATTCAGGCCCAGATATTCGCTGGCCTGGCAAGCGGCGAAGAAACTCATGCCATTGTGCACGCCAAGTTCCGCGTAGCGCCGCGGCCGCATGACCGAGAACAACGCGAAGAGCGTGGGAATCAACTGCGACCAAGCGGAAAAGGCAAAGGCCTGGACCCGCATGGTGGAGATGCCGATGGCGTCGGTCATCAGGTCCTGCGTCGTCCGCTGGTCCGGCGTCGCCTCGCCAAGCGGCGGAAATTGGGTGGGCCCGTACAGCCCGGAACCACTGAGCGGCTGCGGCACAATCCGCAATTGCCCGCCCTCAAGCACCGCACCCACCGGGCTGCCCTTGACGAACTCGGCGCCGTCCCACTGCGTTGCCGCATCGGCCAGCAGCGTCTCAGAAAGGCCGATGCTGCCAAGCTGGCTGGCCGCCGCCACAAAGCCGGGCAGGCGCTTGACCGGCCAACCCAACTCCACCGGGTCCAGCGTCGGCCGGCCCGTGATCTTCTCGCCGTAGTTGCCGGCCATGAAGTTCAACTCGGCAAGCTCAACGTCGCCGGTGGAAAGCAGGCGGTCCAGTTCGACCACATGCGTCCCTTCGCCTGGCTGCCGGTTGTGCTTGGCCAGGGTCAGCCGATGCGCGGTGCCGATTTTATACTTCAACCGCGCCATGGACCGGATCGGGACATGCAGCATCGGCATGCCCAGGCGCACCGGCACTTCCTGTTCCTGCGGCGCCACGGCCACCGAATGGTTGCCCTCCGCCACGTTGTAGTTGGGGTGGTTGGCGGCAAAGGCGCTGGCCAGCGCAATTTTATTGTAGCGCGAGACCCGGCCGCTCCAGCGGAATTCCTGGGTGGGGTCGAAGCGGGTGTAATCGCCGTAGTTGGCAGGCACCAGATTGGCCCAGGGCAGGTGCAACACTTCGC
>CANFIE010000100.1 GCA_947446625.1 Acetobacteraceae bacterium
GCTCGGGTCATCGCTGCTGGCCTCCGCCCAGCCAGCAGCTTGAATCAGAAACTTCGCCGCGCCGGAATCCCCAATCTCGATTCAGCCAGAAAGAATCACGCTCTAGAGCAATATCCATTCTGATGGAATCATCAGAATGGATTTCTTGCTCTAGTTTCAAATGGTTATAGAGCACGAAATGCGCCCGTCAGGGCGCATAGTGCTCTAACGCGTTAAGGCAGGTCCAGCTTCACATCAATCGCGGCGCTGGCAATCACGGCGGTGTCGTCGCGCTCGTCATCCGGCACGTCCAGCCCGCCCTTCACCACGGCCACGCTCACCTTGCCGTAGGGCAGGCTGGCGCGCACGCGCTCGGCATCCACCTTCTCCGGCTTCTGCACGCCAATGGTCACGTTCACAATCATCTCGGCCGCCGGCACCTTCAGGCTGCGCAGCATGGCCAAGGATGAATGATGCAGCGCATCCTGCACCGCGCGCAGCGCTGCCTTGGTGTAGTCGCCACCATGCAGGTCGTTGCCCATGCCCATTTCCAGGATCACACGCTTCACGGTCATCGTCGTGTCTCCCTAAATGTCCAGGCGCACAATGGCGCAGCAATTCGCCATCACGGTGCTGCCAGTCCCGGCCTCGTTCGGAATCTCCAAACCGCCTTCCACCACCTTCACCGTGCCGGTGCCATGCGGCAGAATCGCCAACACCTGCGCCTTGTCCACCAACTCGGGCTTGGGCACACCAATCAGCACCTCAACCTGCATGCTGTCCACATCCATGCCCAGCGCGCTGGTCACGGTCAGCGTGTTGTGCCACAGCGCGTCGCGCAATGCGCGCACGGCGGCCTTGGTATAGTCGGTGCCGCGGATATCGGTCCCCATGCCGATCTCCAGCACCATGCGCTTCAGCGCCATGCGTTCATCCCTTCTCGACATTCCAGAACACGGGCACCGGCCCCTTCAGAATTCCCCGCAGGTTGCGCCGCCAGGCCGAGGGCGGCAAGTACTGCCCCAGGGGAATGAACGGCACCACCTCAAACGCCCGCGCCTGAATCTCGCGGTCCAGCCGTCGCATCTCCGCCTCGTCGGTGCTGTCTATCCAGCGGTCGCGCAGCGCTTCCAGTTGCGCATCCTCCGGCCAGCCAAACCAGGCGGCGCGGCCATTGGTGCGAATGCTGGTGGCAAATAGCGGGTCACGATACTCGGCCGCCGGCAGGCCCGAGGGAAACACGTTCCAGCCGCCCTTCTCCAGCGGCTCCATGCTGGTGCGACGCTGCACCACCGTGCCCCAGTCCATGGCCACGTCGTCCACGTTCAGCCCCACCTTGCGCCAGGCATCCACCGCCACCGCGCACATGGCGTTGTAGGCAACCTGGTCGGTCGGGTGCATCAGCACAATCTTCTCGCCGGCATAGCCCGCCGCGCGCAGCATGGCCTTCACCTCGTCCACGCTGTGGCGCTTGGTCACCGCCTCCATCCCGGCATCACTGGCCGAAGGCGTGCCCGGCAGAAAAAACCCAACCGGCGCGCGGAACAACGAACGATCCTCGCCCATCACCGCCGTCATCACCATCACCATGTCCAGCGCCGCCATCATGGCGCGGCGCACGCCGGCATTGGCCGTGGCGCCCACCAAATGGTTGGGCCGCAGTGCACCGAAGGTGCCGTAATTATCAATCTCACCCACCTGCACGCCCCTGGAGCGCCGCAGCAGCGGCAGCAGGTCCGGCAGCGGCTGGTCCAGCCAATCCACCTCGCCATTCACCAGCGCCGCCACAGCCGTCGCGGCATCGGGCATGGTGCGCCACTCCACCCTGTCCAGCTTCACCTGGTAGCCGCCGGCGGCGTGACTCACCGGCTCCTGGCGCGGCACATAGCGGTCGAACTTCGCAAACACCGCGCGGCTGCCGGGCACATATTCATCCGCCACCCAGCGGAACGGCCCACTGCCGACCACCTCGCTCACCTGCCGATGCGGGTCGGTCAGCGCCAACCGCTCGGGCATGATCACCGGGCTCGGCTGCGTCTTGGCCAGCGCATAGGGCAAGGAGGCAAAGGGCTTGCGCAGCCGCCACACCAGCGTGCGGTCATCGGCGGCTTCCAGTGCATCCAGCCGCGCCGCAATGGTCTGCCCGACAGGGTCCCGCACCATCCACCGCTTCAGGGAGGCGACGCAGTCCCGCGCCAGCACCGGCTCGCCGGTATGGAAGCGCAGCCCCTCGCGCAGCTTCATCGTCCAGCGCTTACCGCCGTCAGAAACCTGATGCCCCTCCACCATCTGCGGATGCGGGTTCAGCCGCTCATCGCGGGCATACAGCGTCTCAAACAGCAAGTGCGCCGCATTGCGCGTCACCACCGCCGTGGTCCACACCGGGTCCAGGCTGGTCAGGTTGGCCTGGGGCACATGCACCAGCACCTTGGGGTCCGCCCCCAGCGCCGGCCGAGCCAGGCCCAGGGCCGCCGCCCCCAGCATCACATCCCTACGGCGCAGCATGCGCGTTCCCCCTGGTTTTGCCGCAGCAGGCCACACTCAGGGGGGTGGCCGCAACCGCGGCTTCAGCCGCGCCGGGCTGCCAGCGCCGCCAGCGTGGCCCGCGCTGTGGGGGTTTGCAGCAGCGCTTCCACGCTCTCGGGCAACCGCCGCCGCCAATTCGGCCGCTCGCGGTCGGTGCCCGGCAGGTTCACCGCCTCGGTCTCGCCGGCCAAATCCTCGGCCTGCACCAGCAGCAGCGCGCAGGGGGTGGAACTGGCCCAGGCATGCACGGCGGCCACGAAATCCGGCCCAGGCGGCTCACCCGGCTCCAGCCCGGCCTCGCGCAGCGCCGCCAGCAGCGCCAGCCGCTCCTGCGCCCGACCGGCCCGAGCCGCCTCGGCGCCGGCTTCATCCAGCAGGCCCAGCGCCGCACGCTCATCCAGGTCGGTGCCCAGCCACCAGCCGGCCAGGGTGGGCAGGTCATGCGTCGCCACGCAGGCCGCCGCCCGCGCCGGCCACTCACGCGGGGGGATGAACCCCTCGCCCCGCCGCTCAAACCACAGCACGCGGTACGAGAGGACCTCGGCCCGGCCCAATTCCTCGCGGAAGCCCGGCGGCACGGTGCCCAGATCCTCCCCCACCACCAGGCAGCGCGCCTGCTGGCTGGCCAGTGCCACCTGCCCCAGCAAATGCCGGCGCGGATAGGCCAGATACGTCCCCTCGCTGCCCTTGGCGCCATCCGGCACCACGAACAGCCGCGTCAGCCCCATCACATGGTCAATCCGCAACGCGGCGGCGTGGCGCATATTGGCCCGCAGCAGCCGGGCAAACCCCGCCACCCCGGCCCGCGGACTGCGCGGCGGCAGCCCCCATACCTGGCCCTGCGGCGCGAATTGGTCCGGCGGCGCCCCCACCGAAACCCCGGGCAGATAAGCCTCGGCCTCGGCCCAAACCTCGGCCCCATCCGGCGCCGCGCCCACGGCAAGGTCACGATACAGCCCGGCCCCGGCCTTGGCGGCCTGGGCCAATTGCCTATCCGCCAGCCATTGCTGAAACGCCTGGAAACCCAGCGCATCGGCATGCTCGGCGGCAAACGCCGCCACCCCGGCCGCCCCGCCATGGCGCAACCCCTCGGGCCAGCGCCGCGCATCGGTATGTCCCTGCTGCGCGGCAATGGCGGTAAAGGCGCTGAAGCCCTGCAACGCCTCACCCTGCGCCGCGCAAAACGCCTCGAATTCCCCCCGCAGCGCATGCCCCGGCGCAAACCCCGACCAGGCCGCCCGCAGCACCGCCTGCTTGGCCCGCCACACGGCGGTATGCTCCACGCTGGCCCGGCCGCGCAGCGCGGCGAACACCGGCTCCTGCTGCGCCACCGCGGTGCGCAAATCAAAGGGCAGCGCCGCCACGTCAATCAGTGCGGGTTCCAAAAAGCGCCGGTCGCTCGGCTGGTAGGGGCTGGCGCGCTCGCGGTCCAACGGATGCAGCGCATGCGGCGGACTCAGCCCGAGCAGCAGCGCGCCAGCGCCACCAGCGGCCCGCGCCGCCTCGGCCATGGCGGTGTAGTCGCCAATGCCCTGGTCCCCCGCGCGCCGCAGCCCGTAGCACTGCGCCGCCAGGCCAAAGCGCCGGCCCATCTCCGGCGGCACGAAGCACGCCCCCGGCACCACCGCCACCGCGCAGCGCCAATCCTCGGCCAGCAGTACATGGTTGCCCGGCGGTTGCGGCGGCAGCGCCACCAGCCGGTGCCCGCCCTGCCACACGCCCTCACCAGCGCGCAGCACCACCACCTGCTCGCTGCCATCCTCGCGCCGCACCCGCACTTCCAGCGCGGCCCGCCCCGCCAAGGGCGGCCCCAGATGCAGCGCCACCGGCGTCCCCGCCACCACCGTCAACTGCGCCGGCAGCGCCCGAGGCGCTCGCAACCCACCCAGGCTTTCCCGCGCCTGCGCCGCGCTGCCCGCCGGCAGGCCCAACGCCGCCAGCAGGGTACGCAGGCTCTCCGGCGGCACCTGATGTTCCTGCCCAGCCAGATCATGCCAGGCCGGCGCCAGGCCGGCGGCCTCGGCCAATTCCCGCAGCAGCCCGGGCTCCGCCGCCCGCACCACGCCGGGCCGAGCCTGCTCCACCAGCAGCAGCACGCTGCGCCCGGCCACCGCCAATTCGGCGCCAGCCGGCCCTTCCCGCTCCGGCGCCGCGCTGTCGGCCAGCAGCCGCCAATTGCACCCCTCCAGCGGCGCCGGCAGCGCCAGCGTCGCCGCCGCATCGCCGCCCTGCACCACCACCAGCGCCCGGCCTTCGTCATGCGCCAGCAGCATCGCCAGGGCGCGCTCGCCAGCCCAGTCCTGCAAGGGCGCGCCATCCAGCCGCAGCCAGGTCACCGCATCCGTATGCAGCACCTGCCCCGCCACCAACGCCGGATGCGCCAACCTGGCCCGCACCAGCCGCGCCGTGAAGTCGCGCAGCCCTGCATCCATGCCCGCCCAGTCGAACCAGGACAGCGCATTGTCCTGCGCATAGGCGTTGTTGTTGCCGTGCTGGGTCCGCCCGGCCTCGTCGCCCATGCTCAGCATCGGCGTGCCGCGCGCCAGCAGCAGCGTGGCCAGCAGCGCCCGCACATCCGCCGCCCGCCGCGCCAGCACGGCGGCGTCATCGGTGGCGCCCTCGGCGCCGTTGTTCCAGCTGTGGTTCTCACCGCTGCCGTCGCGGCCTTCCTCGCCATTCGCCCAATTATGCCGCCCGGCGAAGCTCACCAGATCCGCCAGGGTGAAGCCGTCATGTGCGGTCACGAAGTTCACACTGTCGGTCAGCGCCCGGCCCTGGAACACATCCGCCGAGCCCGCCAGCCGCGTGGCCAGCGCTCCCAGCATGCCGGCATCGCCCCGCCAGAACCGCCGCACCTCATCGCGGAAGCGGTCATTCCACTCGCCCCAGCCAGCCGGAAACCGCCCCAGCTGGTAGCCGCCCGGGCCAATATCCCAAGGCTCGGCGATAATCACCCGCTCGCGCAGCACCGGGTCCTGGCGCATGGCGTTGAGCAGCGGCGCGGCGGCATCGAACCCCTGCTCGCGCCGGCCCAGCGTGCTGGCCAAATCCAGCCGAAACCCATCCACCCCGGCCTGCACCACCCAATGCCGCAGCGCATCCAGCGCCAGGCGCATCGGCCAGGGCCGGTCCAACGCCAGGGTGTTGCCGGTGCCGGCATCATTGGCGTAGCCGCCGCCCGGCAGCAGCCGGTGAAACGCCGCATTCGCCAGGCCGCGCAGCGACAGCGTCGGCCCGAACTCATCGCCCTCGCCGGTGTGGTTGAACACCACATCCAGAATCACCCCAATCCCGGCCGCCCGCAGCGCCGCCACGGCGTCACGCACCTCGGCCATGCCGCCGGGTGCCAGCTTGGGGCAGGGCACCAGCAGCGCGACCGGATTGTAGTTCCAGTAATTCGTCAGCCCCAGCGGCGGCAGATGCCGCTCATCCACGCCAGCAGCGCAGGGCATCACCTCCACATGCGTCACGCCCAGCGCCTGCAAATGCGCAATGGCCGCCGGATGCCCCAACCCCGCGAAAGTACCGCGCAGCGCCGCCGGCACGCCCTGGTGCCGCATGGTGAAGCCGCGCACCTGCAACTCGTAGATCACCCGCGGCCCCGGCACCGGCGGCGGCGCGGCCAGCGCCGGCAAAGCCGCCGTCACCACCGCCTTCGGCACGCTCCACCCGCTGTCCTGCTCGTTGGCAAACTGCGCCTCATGCAGCGCGAAGCCGCCATCCAGCGCCTGCGCCCAGGGGTCCAGCAACAGCTTGGCCGGGTTGAACCGATGCACCTGGTCACGCGGCCCATCCGCCCGCAGGCCATAGCGCGCGCCCTCGGCCACGCCCGGCACAAAGCCGTGCCACACATCGCCCGTGCGCACCGGCAGCCGATGCCGCGCCACTTCCACACTGCCGCTGGCGTCAAACAGGCAGAACCACACATCGCTGGCATCCGGCGCCACCACGGCCACGTTCACGCCATCCGGCGCCAGCGTTACCCCGGGCGGCTCCGGCCAGCCTTCACGCATCGGCGCCGGCCACCTCATGGAACAGCGCGGCATAGCGCGCCGCCGACCGCGCCCAGGACACATCCGCCGCCATGGCATTGGCCTGCACCCGCGCCCACACCGCCGGCTGCCGATACAGCGCCACGGTACGGTCAATCGCCGCGCCCAGCATCTCCACGCCAACGGGCGAGAACTGCACCCCGGTGGCACAGCCCGCCGCCACCGCCATCTCATTGGCGTCAATCACCGTATCGGCCAGGCCACCCACCCGCGCCACCACGGGCGCCGCGCCGTAGCGCAGCGCACAGAGCTGCGCCAGGCCACAAGGCTCAAACCGGGAAGGCACCAGCACCGCATCCGCCCCGGCATAGAGCAGCCGCGCCAGCCCCTCGTCGAAGCCGATCACGGTACCGATCCGCCCGGCATTCGCCGCCGCCGCGCCCCGGCAGCGCTCCTCCAGCGCCGCTTCGCCGGTGCCCACAATGGCCAGTTGCGCGCCGCTCCCCAGCAGCCAGGGCAGCGCCTCCAAAATCAGGTCCACGCCCTTCTGCCAGGCCAGCCGGCCCACAAAGCCGAACAGCGGCACATCATCCCGCTCCTCCAGCCCAAAGCGGCGTTGCAGCGCCCGCTTGTTTTCCAGCCGAGGCGCCATGTCCGCCGCACTGAACCGTGCCGGCAGCCGCGCATCAGTGGCCGGATTCCACTCGGCATCGTCAATGCCGTTCAAAATCCCGCGCACATCGCCGCCCCGGCCGCGCAGCAGCCCATCCAGCCCCATGCCGCCCTCATGGGTGCGAATCTCGGTGGCATAGGTGGGGGAAACGGTGGTGATCCGATCAGCGAACCAGATGCCCGCCTTCAGCAGCCCCACCCCGCCATGATATTCCAGCCCACCCAGCGCAAAGGCTTCGGCCGGCAGCCCCAGCAAGGGAAACAGCCAGGCCGGGAAATGCCCCTGGAACGCCAGGTTATGAATGGTGAACACCACCGGCACCCGGGGCAGCGGGCCAAAGCGCAGATACGCCGCCACCAGTGCCGCCTGCCAGTCATGCGCGTGCACCACGTCAAACGCCGCGCCCAGCGCACCCCGCGCCACCAGCGCCCCGGCAGCGGCCAGGGCGGCGAAGCGCGTGCCGTTATCCTCCAACTCGCGCCCGCCCGGCGCCACATATGGGTTGCCCGGCCGGGCAAACAAATGCGGCGCATCCAGCGCCAACACATCCATGCCCGCCACCGTGCCGCGCAGCACCCGCGCCGGCCCGCCGAACAATTCCGCCAGCGCCAGCACCTGCGGCGCCGCGCCCATGGCCTGCATCACCGCCGGGTAGCCCGGCAGCATGGTGGTCACCGCAATGCCAACCGGCGCCAGCGCCCCCGGCAGCGCGCCCACCACATCGGCTAGGCCGCCGGTCTTCACCAGCGGAAACGCCTCGGAAGCCAGGGCCAGAACGCGCAATGCCATCAGCGCAACCGGTCCAGCATCGGCTGGGTGATCAGGCAAATCCCCTTGTCGCTGCGCCGAAACCGCGCGGCATCCAGCACCGGGTCCTCACCCACCACCAGCCCTTCCGGAATATGCACGCCACGGTCCACCACCACATTGCGCAGCCTGGCGCGCCGCCCCACCGTCACCTGCGGCAGCAGCACCGCGCCTTCCACGCTGGAAAAGCTGTTCAGCCGCACGTTGGTGAACAACAAGCTGCGCCGCGCCTTGGCGCCCGAGACAATGCACCCGCCCGACACCAACGAGGCAATCGCCTCGCCACGCCGGCCATCCATGTCGTGCACGAATTTCGCCGGCGGGGTGATCTCGGCATAGCTCCAAATGGGCCAGTCGCGGTCATACAGGTCCAGCCCCGGGGTCGCGGCGGTCAGGTCGATATTCGCTTCCCAATAGGCATCCACCGTCCCCACATCGCGCCAATATGGCGCCTCCTCGGCCGAAGACCGCACGCAGCTCCGCTCAAACCGATGCGCCACGGCGCGGCCATGCGCCACGATATGCGGGATGATGTCCTTGCCAAAATCATGGCTCGAAGCCGCGTCGGCGGCATCGCGCTTCAACTGCTCAATCAGATAGGTGGTGTCGAACACGTAGATGCCCATGCTGGCCAGCGCCAAATCCGGCCGGCCCGGAATCGCCGGCGGGTCGGCCGGCTTCTCCACGAAGTCCACAATCATGCCTGCGTCATTCACCTGCATCACGCCGAAGCCGGTGGCCTCGGCCCGCGGCACCGCCATGCAGCACACCGTCACATCGGCGCCGCTTTCCACGTGCTGCGCCAGCATCTTCTCGTAGTCCATCTTGTACACATGGTCGCCGGCCAGCAGCACCATGTGACGCGGCGCCAGATCCTCGATGATGTCGATGTTCTGGTGCACCGCATCGGCCGTGCCCATGTACCAGTTGTGCTCGCTCACACGCTGGCTGGCAGGCAGAATGTCAAAGCTCTCATTCCGCTCCGGCCGCAGGAAGTTCCAGCCCCGCTGCATGTGGCGGATCAGGCTGTGCGCCTTGTACTGCGTGGCCACCGCAATGCGCCGGATGCCGCTGTTCATGGCATTGGAAAGCGCAAAATCGATGATGCGCGACTTGCCACCGAAGAACACCGCCGGCTTGGCGCGGCGGTCGGTCAGCTCCATCAGCCGGCTGCCCCGGCCACCGGCCAGCACAAAGGCCATGGCGGTACGCGCCAAGGGCGCTGCGGTGGCTTCTTTGCGGTCACTCATCGCGGCTTTCCCCGTGTTTCTCGTTCAAGTCGTCAGTCAGCACCGGCATCAGGTACAAGGTTGCCAAGGGCGGCAAGGTTATCAGCGCCGAGGCTTCCTGCCCCTGCGCCGGCACCGCTGCCGCCAGCACCACCCCCATATTGCCCAGGTTTGCGCCGCCATAGCAGGCTGAATCGGTGTTCAGCACCTCGCGCCATTCACCTGCCATTGGCAGCCCCACCCGATAGCCATGCCGCGGCACCGGGGTGAAATTGCTCAGCACCACCACCGGCGGCCCATCCTCACCATCCAGCCGCATCCAGGCAAAGATGCTGCGCTCGGCGTCATCCGCATCCAACCAGCGGAAGCCCTCCGCTTCGCAGTCCCGCGCATGCAAGGCGGCCACGCCGCGGTGCAGCCCGTTCAAATCCCGCACCAGCGTCTGCATGCCCTGATGCGGCTTGTGTTGCAGCAGCCACCAGTCCAGCTCGCCAGCCTCGCTCCATTCCCGCCAGGGCGCGAATTCCTGGCCCATGAACAGCAGCTTCTTGCCCGGATGCCCCCACATGAAGCCGTAATACGCCCGCAGCGTGGCAAAGCGCTGCCAGTCATCGCCCGGCAGCCGGCCCAGCAGCGTGCCCTTGCCGTGCACCACCTCGTCATGGCTCAGCGGCAGGATGAAATCCTCGTTGAAGGCGTACATCATGGCAAAGTTCATCAGCCCATGCCGCCACCGCCGATGCACCGGGTCCGTCACCAGGTAGCGCAGCGTGTCGTTCATCCAGCCCATGTTCCACTTGAACTGAAAGCCCAGACCAGCGGGCCGCGTCACCTGCGGAAAATCCGTCGCCTCCTCCGCCACCATCAGCGCGCCCGGCGCCTGGCTCGCCACCAGCGCGTTCAACTGGCGCAGAAACGCCACCGCCTCATGGTTGGTCGTGCTGCCATCGGCATTCGGCGCCCATTCATCCGGGCCGCGCGCATGGTCCAGATGCACCATGGCGGAAACCGCATCCACCCGCAGCCCGTCGGCATGGTAGCGCTGCAACCAGAACAGCGCATTCGCCGCCAAATACGCCGCCACCTCGCGCCGGCCATAATCAAACACCGCCGTCTGCCAGGTGGCATGGTAGCCACGCTTCGGGTCCGGGTGCTCGTACAGCGGCCCGCCGTCAAACCGCGCCAGCCCGTGTGCATCGCGCGGAAAATGCGCCGGCACCCAATCCAGAATCACCCCAAGCCCGGCCCGATGCGCGGCGTCGATCAGCCGCATCAGCCCCTCGGGCTCGCCCATCCGCGCCGTCACCGCATGCATGCCCACGGGCTGGTAGCCCCAGCTGGCATCCAGCGGATATTCCATCACCGGCATCAGC
>CANFIE010000101.1 GCA_947446625.1 Acetobacteraceae bacterium
AGCGCCAGCATGGCCAGCCCCGCCTGACCGATGCCGCGCCTGAACCTGGGCTGCGCCGGCACCTGGGGTCGCGCCTCCGGCACCGCGGTTTGCGGTTGCCTTGCGTCGTATTCGGCCCAGACTTCATCCCAGGTGTTGCTGCTTGACATGGTACTCTCCCCCGATCGCTCGGGACTGACAGATCTCAGCGTGGTGACGGGAGTATACTGAAGGCCGCCGCTACCAGTGGTAGCAATGGGTCGCAATGTGTCTCCGACAGGATTCGGGTTCAGACCGTACGGCTTTGATTTCAATACGAATATTGCTTCAGTGCGGGGCCGGCGAAGGCATTTGCCCTGCCCTGCCCTTTGCCGATAAACCTGGGCGATGACCGATTTGCCCGAGACTGAACTCGCCCGTCTGTTGGGCATCATGGCCCGGTTGCGGGCGCCCGATGGTTGCCCCTGGGACAAGGTGCAGGATTTTGCCAGCATCGCGCCCTATACCATTGAGGAAGCGTATGAAGTGGCCGATGCCATTCAGCGCGGGCCGGAGCCGGCGGTGCTGCTGGATGAGTTGGGCGACCTGCTGTTTCAGGTGGTTTACCACGCGCAGATGGCGCAGGAGGCCGGCTGGTTCGGCTTTGGCGAGGTGGCCAAGGCGATCAGCGACAAGATGGTGCGGCGCCACCCGCACGTGTTTGGCGATGCCGCCGCCCGTGATGCCGGGGCGCAGACAGCCGCGTGGGAGGCGCAGAAGGCCACGGAACGGGCAGCGCGGGCCGAAACCGGCACGCTGGCCGGGGTGCCGGTGGGGCTGCCGGCGCTGACCCGGGCGGCCAAGCTGACCAAGCGTGCGGCGCGGGTGGGGTTTGACTGGCCGAGCGCGGCCGAGGTGCTGGACAAGCTGGAAGAGGAAGCCACCGAGCTGCGCGCCGAGTTGCCGCAGATGGACCCGGCGCGGTTGCAGGATGAGGTGGGGGATTTGTTCTTCGTGCTGGCCAACCTGGCCCGCAAGCTGGAACTGGACCCCGAGACCTGCATGCGCGCCGCCAATGCCAAGTTCGAGCGGCGCTTTGGCAGCGTGGAAGCGGCGCTGGCCGCCGGGGGGCAAACCCCGGCGGATGCTTCTCTGGACGAGATGGAGGCGCTTTGGCAGGCAGCCAAGCGCGCCGAACGCGGCGGTTAGAGCACCATGCGCCCTGTTGGGCGCGTTGCGTGCTCTATAACTACTTGAAACTAGAGCAAGATGGATATTGCTCTAGATGTGGGCGAAGGTGGCGCCAACGGCGCCCACCACCATGGCCAGAACCACGGCGCAAACCACCACCACCAGCGAGAAGACCACGGATTTGTCGGCCGGCACCTTGGTGACGACCGGCACGCCCAGGTAGAACAGGTAGATGCTGTAGAGCCCAAGCAGGCCCAGCACCGCCAGCGGCGGCAGCACGGCGAAGATGCCGGCGAGCCAGGACGCCGTGGGCGAATAGACTGCCAGCTTCATGGCGCCGAGTTCGTCGCCCGAGCCGCCAAATTTGGGCGCCACGGCCTGGATGATCTTGCCCAGCACGAACAAGCCAACCAGCCCCAGCACATAGGAGGCGATGCTGCTGAGCACCAGTGACATCAGCGGCAGGCGGAAGGGCAGCATGGCCGAGAAGACGAGGCCGCCGACCAGTCCGGCCACGGCCGGAATGGCGGACATCGGCACGGCGTAGTTCATGAACAGGGACTTGGTGTCACCCGGTTCGGCGGCGATGGCCTGCCACTCGGTTGCCGGCTGCATGATCAGCCCCTTCGCACGCGCCACGATGTCCATGGTCCACTCCTGTTGCGTCTGGTTGCAGGCTTCGGCTCACGAGTCTCGCGCCGGTAACAGACTTTTCTCCTTTCCAGGTGCCGGGGCAACGAATTTGCGGCGCTGCGGTGAGGAAAGGCGTGCAGGCTCAAGCTTTGTTGTTTGGCGCTGAGGGCTTAGTCTCCTTCCCCCAAGGGTAACTTCCAGGAGCAAGCCAGCGTGGCAGCCAGCAGTGATTCGAGTTTTGGCCGGTTCGGCAGCGGCCAGGCGGTGAAGCGGATTGAGGACCGGGCGCTGCTGGGCGGCACCGGGCAGTTCACCGACGACTTCGCCCCCGCAGGCCAGGCGCAGCTTTACTTCCTGCGCTCGCCCCATGCGCATGCCCGGCTGGTGGCGGTGGATGTGGCCCCTGCCCTGGCCATGCCCGGCGTGCTGCTGGTGCTGACCGGCGCCGACCTGGCCGCCGCCGGCGTGAAGCAGATGCAGGTGACGCTGCCGTTCAAGCGGCCGGATGGTTCGGCCCTGGCGGCGCCGCCGCGCCCTGCCCTGGCGCTGGACGCCGTGCGCTTTGCCGGGGAGCCGGTGGCCGCCGTGGTGGCGGAAACCCTGGCCCAGGCGCGCGATGCCGCCGAGGCGATTGTGGTGGAGTATGACGAGTTGCCGGCGGTGACTGGGCTGGCCGAGGCCGCCCTGCCGGGCGCGCCGCAGATTTGGCCGGCGGCCAGCGGCAATGTGGTGGCCGAGACGAAGTATGGCGATACCGCCGCCGCCGATGCCGCCTTCAAGGCCGCCGCGCATGTGGTGGCGCTGGACCTGGTGAACCAGCGCCTGGCGCCGGTGACCATGGAACCCCGCGTGGTGCTGGCCGAGCATGACGCGGCGACCGACCGGCTGACGGTGCGCCTGAGCAGCCAGATGCCCTCCAGTGCCCGCGACGCGCTGGCCACCGAGTTGCTGGGGATTCCGGCCGACAAGGTACGGGTGCTGATTGGCGATGTGGGCGGCGGCTTTGGCATGAAGACCGGGCTGTACCCCGAGGATGCCGTGGTGGCCTTTGCCGCCCGTGCCGCCAAGCGCCCGGTGAAGTGGGCAGCGACGCGGATGGAGGACTTCCTGGCCGCGCTGCATGGGCGTGATACCGACAGCAAGGTGGAGATGGCGCTGGACGCCACGGGCCGCGTGCTGGCGCTGCGGGTGCGGACACTGGCGAATATGGGCGCCTATCCGCGCAATCCGGGGGTGGCGATTCAGCTGCTGATCGGGCCGTGGGTTTCCACCAGCATCTATGACATCACCACCATCGACTTCCGCTTCACCGCGCTGCTGACCAATACCGCGCCCACCGGGCCGTACCGGGGCGCCGGGCGGCCGGAGGCGATCTACATTGTGGAGCGGCTGATGGATGCGGCGGCGCGCAAGCTGGGGCTGGACCCGGCCGAGTTGCGCCGACGCAACATGATCGCGCCGAGCCGCATGCCGTACAAGAACGCCATGGGCCAGACCTATGACAGTGGCAGCTTCGAGCGGCTGATGGACCAGGGGTTGGCGCTGGCTGACTGGGGCGGGTTCGAGGCTCGGGCGGCGGCCAGCAAGGCGCGTGGCAAGCTGCGCGGGCGCGGGCTGGCGACGTTTTTGGAGTGGACCGGCGGCAATGTGTTCGAGGAACGCATTACCGTGGCGGTGCAGGGCAATGGCGAGATTGAGATCTATGCCACCACCCAGGCGATGGGTCAGGGCATTGCCACCAGCTACGCGCAGCTGGCGGTTGATGTGTTCGGCGTGCCGATTGAACAGATCAAGATCGTGCTGGGCGACAGTGACCGGGGCACTGGCTTTGGCAGTGCCGGTTCGCGGTCGCTGTTCACGGCGGGTTCGGCGGTGAAGGTGGCTTCCGACAAGACCGTGGCGACGGCGAAGGATTTGGCCGCCGATGCGCTGGAAGTGGCGCCGGTGGATTTGGAATACCTGGCCGGGCGGTTCCAAGTGGCGGGGACCGACAAGGGGATAGGCATTTTCGAGCTGGCGGCAAAGCAGCCGGAACAGCGCATCTTCATCGACAGCACCAGCAGCGTTTCCGGCCCCACCTGGCCCAATGGCTGCCATGTGTGCGAGGTGGAGATCGACCCCGATACCGGCGAGGTGGCGGTGGCCAGCTATGCCTCGGCCAATGATGCCGGGCGGGTGGTGAACCCGATGATTGTGGAAGGCCAGATTGTGGGTGGCGCGGCGCAGGGGCTGGGCCAGGCGCTGTATGAGGCGGTGGTGTACGACCCCGAGAGCGGCCAGCCGCTGAGCGCGAGCTTCATGGACTACACCATGCCGCGCGCCGACATGGTGGCGGATTACCGCACCGTGCTGGACCAGAGCGTGCCCTGCACCACCAACCCCTTGGGCGTGAAGGGCGTGGGCGAGCTGGGCACCATTGGCGCCACGCCGGCGCTGGTGAATGCGGTGGCCGAGAAGGTGCAGATGCCGCTGACCCCGCCGTGCGTTTGGGCGCTGCTGCACGGGTAGGCTGGGCCGTTTGCATGCGCTAGCCTTCCGCCAAAGCCGGCCAGCAGAGCCGGGATTGGTGGAGGAAGCGCATGCTGACACGCAGAACGCTGGGGTTGCTGGGCACCGTCCTGGCCTCCCCTACCCTGGCCCCCATGGCCCGGGCGCAGGCCGAATGGCCGGATAGGCCGGTGAAGGTGGTGGTGCCGTTCGGGCCGGGCGGCGCCATTGATATTCTGGCGCGGATATTGGCGCCGCATTTCCCCGGCGCGGCGAATGGCCAGACCTGGCTGGTGGAGAACCGGCCGGGCGCGGGGGGCACCATCGGCACGGCGCATGTGGCGGCAGCCCGGCCCGATGGCTACACGCTTTTGATGGCGGAACAGGCTTCCGGCCTGCTGGCGCATGAGATGTATCGCAGCCTGCCCTATGACCCGCGCACCGCCTTCACGCCGCTGATCTTCCTGGCGGCGCTGCCCATGCTGCTGCTGGTGCGGGCGGATTTGCCGGCCGAGACGGTGCCGGATTTTCTGGCGCTGGCGCGCAACAAGCCAGGCGGGCTGACCTATGGCAGCGTGGGCACCGGGCATATCAGCCACCTGACCGCCGAGTTGCTGGCCAGCCGCGCCGGGGCGCGGATGCTGCACGTGACGTATCGGAGCGGGGCCGAGGTGGTGACGGCGATTTCCAAGGGAGAGATCGATTTTACCATCAACTCGCTGTCCTCGGCCGCGCCGGCACTGCAGAGCGGCAAGGGGCGCGCCCTGGCCACCACGGTGGCCGAGCGGCTGCCGGGCATGCCGGATGTGCCGACCATTGCCGCTACCCTGCCGGGCGTAACCGCCACGCTGTGGTACGGGCTGGTGGGGCCGGCGGGGATGCCGGCGCCACTGGTGGCAAGGGTGAATGCGGTGGTGAACGCGATGCTGGCGGTGCCGGCGTTCAAGGACGCGCTGTTGCAGCAGCAGGGCACCACGCCCATTGGCGGCCCGCCCGCGCGGCTGGCGCAGCACTTTGCCAGCGAGACCGCGCTGTGGACCCCGGTGCTGCGCGCTGCCGGGGTGAAGGCGGAGTAGCTTTTTGGCGCCTCAAACGCCGGGCGCCGGGCCTCCGCCCGGCTTGGCTTCGCCGCATAAGCGGCGGCCGCCATTCGGCGGCTCGGCCCTGTGGGCCGCTATTGGAACTGCGTCGGCTGTTCAGCCCGCCGCCTGGATGGCCGCCCAGATGCGTTCCGGCGTGGCGGGCATTTCCAGGTTGCGGATGCCGTAGGGGCGGAGTGCGTCCACAATGGCGCTCATCAGCGCCGGCAGCGCGCCGACGGTACCGGCCTCGCCCGCGCCCTTGACGCCGAGCGGGTTGGTGGTGGTGGGCACCGGGTTGCTGAGGACCTCCATGGCGCAGAAATCGGCGGCGCGGGGCATCGGGTAGTCGGCGAAGCTGGCGGTGAGGAGTTGGCCGCCCTGGTAGAGAATGTTTTCGCCGAAGATCTGGCCCAGGCCCTGGGCGATGCCGCCGTGGATTTGCCCCTTCACCAGCAGCGGGTTGATGACGGTGCCGACATCATCCACCACCACATAGCGCAGCAATGCGGTTTCACCGGTCTCGGGGTCCAGTTCCACCTCGCAGATGTGGCAGCCATTGGGGAAGGTGGCGTCGCCAGGGCGGGTGATGAGCAGGGCGGAGAGGCCCATTTCGTCGCCCATGGGCAGGGCGCCGGGCACATAGCTGCGGCGGGCCACTTCCTCGATGCCCAGGGCTTTGTCGGTGCCGGCAACGCGGAACTTGCCGTCTTCGAATTCGATGTCTTCCTCGGCGGCTTCGAGGAAGTGGGCGGCGAGCTTTTTGCCGCGATTGATGATTTTGGTGGCGGCGCCAACCAGGGCACCACCAGCGGCCATCATGCTGCGCGAGCCGATGGTGCCGCGGCCATGGGTGACGAGGTCGGTATCACCATTGATGAAGCGGATGCGGGCGGGCGGAATGCCGAGCCGGGCCGAGGCGATTTGGCGGAACACCGTCTCATGCCCCTGGCCGTGGTTGTGGCTGCCCATGAGCAGCGTGACGCTGCCGCCATTGTCGAAGCGGATTTCGGCGGCTTCCTCCATCGGGCCGCGATGCGGGCCGCCGGCGCTTTCAATGGCGTTGGCCAGGCCGATGCCGCGCAGCTTGCCGCGCTGGGCGCTCTCGGCGCGGCGAGCCTCGAAGCCTGACCAGTCGGCGGCTTCCAGTGCCATGGCCTGGTTCTTGGGGAAATCACCGCTGTCGTATTTGTAGTCCAGCCCGGTCTGGAACGGCATCTGCTCGGGCGTGATGAGGTTGCGGCGGCGCAGTTCCACGCGGTCGATGCCCATCTCATCGGCAGCGATGTCGATGATGCGTTCCATGGCGTAGATGGCTTCCGGCCGGCCGGCGCCACGATAGGGCGCGGTGGGCTGGGTATGGGTGACGATGCCGCGCACTTGGGTGAAGATATGCGGCGTGCGGTACACGCCGGCCAGGCCGCCTACATTGTTGGTGGAGGAAACCGGCCCCTGCCAGGCCAGGTAGGCGCCCAGGTTGCACAGGGTGTGGACGCGCAGCGCGAGGAAGTTGCCTTCCGCATCCAGCGCCAGTTCGGCGGTGGAGAGATTGTCTCGCGCGTGGGTATCACACAGGAAGCTTTCGGTGCGCGTGGCGGTCCAGCGCGCCGGGCGGCCCAGCACCTTGGCGGCGTGCAGGCAGAGCACGTATTCCTGGAACGGGCTTTCCTTCATGCCGAAGCCGCCGCCGACATCGGGCGAGATGATGCGGAGCTGGTTGTTGGCCACGCCGAGCGCGTATTGCGCGATTTCGGTGCGCATCACGTGCGGCAACTGGGTGCCGGTGGTCAGGGTGTAGCGGTCCTCCAGCGGATCATGCGTCGCCAGGGCGTTGCGCGGCTCCATGGGGTTGGCGGAGACGCGGGTGATGCGGAAATCCAGCCGGGCCACATGCGCGGCGCGGGCGAAGGCGGCTTCCACCGCCGGCTGGTTGCCGAGCTTGAAGAACACCGATTCATTGCCGGGCGCGATGCCGGGCCAGACTTCCGGCGCGCCGGGCTCGATGGCCTCGGCCACGTCGGTCACGCTCGGCAGGGGTTCGTATTCCACCTCGATCGCCTCGGCGGCATCCTGCGCGGCGGCGCGGGTTTCGGCGAAGACGGCGGCCACGGCGTCGCCCACGTACCTCACCTGGCCCTGGGCCAGCATGCGCCAGGGGGTTTGGTTCAGCGGTGAGCCGTCTCGCTTATGGCGCGGGGTGATGCAGCGGAGCACGCCGAGATGGTCGATATCGGCGCCGGTGAGGACCATGAGCACGCCGGGCATGGCCTGGGCCGCGCTGATGTTGATGCTGACGATGCGGGCCGAGGCGTGCGGCGAGCGCAGCACGTGCAGTTGCGCCGCGCCGGGGGCCTGAATGTCGTCCACGAAGCGGCCGGCGCCACGGAGGAAGCGGGCATCCTCCACGCGACGCATGGAGGCACCGATCCCGGTATGGTTCTGGGTGGGCTGCATGGCGACGCTTCCTTGGGGTTCTTGGACGGTGTGCTGTTGCGTGCGAAGTTACGCGCCAGAGCAGCCAGGCGGCAAGCCGGGGCGCCCCAAGTAGAATGTGGAGGACGGGATGCAGATTGGGTTCAACCTGCCGGTGAGCGGCCCGATGGCGGCGCCGGAGACGATGGCCGAAGTGGCGGCGCTGGGCGAGGCGCTGGGCTTTGATTACCTGACGCTGACCGACCACATCGCGCTGCCGGATACCAGCGTGCCGGGCTACCCCTATTCCGAGAGCGGCAGCTTTTATTCGCCTGAGCCAGGGCATCGGCATGAGCAGTTGATTGCGGCCAGCTTCGTGGCGGCGCGGACACGGAAGATAAGGCTGGTGCTGGCGGTGATGGTGGTGCCGCATCGGCCCGCCGTGCTGGCGGCGAAGATGTTGACGACGCTGGATGTGGTCTCGGCCGGGCGATTGACGCTGGGCGTGGGCGCGGGCTGGTTGCAGGCCGAATTCGACGCCGTGGTGCGCACGCCCTTTGCCGAGCGCGGCGCGGTGACGGACGAGTATCTGGACGCCATTCGCGCGCTGTGGACGCAGGCCAAGCCGGTGTTCCACGGCAAGTATGTGGATTTCGAGGGGTTGGTGTTCGACCCCAAGCCGGTGCAGCGGCCGCATCCGCCGATTTGGGTGGGCGGCGAGAGCGGGCCCTCCATGCGGCGGGCGGCCAGGTTGGGCGATGCCTGGTACCCGATTGGCAGCAACAACGCCCACCTGCTGGACACCCTGCCCCGGCTGGAGGCCGGCATTGCCCGGCTGCGCAAGCTGACCGCGGCGGCCGGGCGTGACCCGGCGAAGATTGGCGTGGTGTACCGGGTGAAGCGCCATGGCCATGCGGCGGAACCGGCCAGTGATGGCAATCGGCGGCTGTTCACCAATGGCATTGAGAATGTGGTGGCCGATGTGCATGCGCTGCGGGCCATTGGCGTGACAGGTATCGACTTTGACTTTGAGGGAAGGGATGCGGTGAAGGCGCAGGCGGAAATGCGGCAATTCGCCGCCGAGGTGATGCCGCGCCTGCGCTGAGCCGCTATGCTGCGCGCCTGGAGCAATATCCGTTCTGATGGAAACATCAGAACGGATTTCTTGCTCTAATTTCAAATAGTTATAGAGAACCATGCGCGCAACAGGGCGCATGGTGCTCTAGATGAAGGGGAGAGATGCCATGCCTGCCAATGCCGCCGAGGCGCTGGTGCTGCGCGCCGATTTGGGCGCCGTGGCGGTGCTGACCTTGAACCGGCCAGCGGCGCGCAACAGTCTCTCGCTGGGCATGCTGGCGGCGTTGCAGGCGGCGCTGGATGCGGTGGCGGCGGATGACGGCGTGCGCTGCGTGGTGCTGGCGGCGGCGGGGCCGGTGTTCTGCGCCGGGCATGACCTGAAGGAGCTGACCGGGCAGCGCGGCGATGCCGATGGCGGCCGGGCTTTCTTCGCCGAGACCATGGCGGCCTGTGCGCGGGTGATGCAGAGCATTGTCGCGCTGCCGCAGCCGGTGGTGGCGGCGGTGCAGGGCGTGGCCACGGCGGCGGGCTGCCAACTGGTGGCCACGGCGGATTTGGCCGTGGCGGGTGAAGCGGCGCGGTTTTGTACGCCGGGGGTGGATATCGGCTTGTTCTGTTCCACGCCGGCAGTGGCGCTTTCTCGGAACGTGGCGAAGAAGCCGGCGTTGGAGATGTTGCTGACCGGCGCGATGGTGAGTGCCGAGGCGGCGCGGGCGATGCATCTGGTGAACCGGGTGGTGCCGGATGTGGCGCTGATGGACGAAGTGCTGGCGCTGGCCGGGCAGATCGCGGCGCGTTCCGCCGTGGCTGTGCGAATGGGCAAGCGGGCGTTCCACCGGCAGTTGGGCCTGCCGCTGGCGGAAGCCTATGCCGAGGCTAGCGCGGTGATGGTGGAGAATATGTTGGCGGAGGATGCCGTTGAGGGCATCGGCGCCTTTGTGGCCAAGCGCCAACCGGTTTGGAGGCATCGCTGATGTCGATTTTCACCCAGGGCCTGGCGCAACAGCCGGCCAATCATCAACCGCTGACGCCGCTGCTGTTTCTGGAGCGGGCGGCATTGACCTCGCCCGAGCATGTGGCGGTGGTGCATGGGGCGCTGCGGCGGAACTATCGGGCGCTGCGCGACCGGGCGGTGCAACTGGCCAGCGCGCTGAGCAGGCGCGGCATCGGGCGCGGTGATACCGTGGCGGCGCTGCTGCCGAATATTCCGGAAATGGTGGAGGCGCATTACGGCGTGCCCATGGCCGGCGCGGTGCTGAACACGCTGAACACCCGGCTGGATGCCGATACCATCGCCTATATCCTGGACCACGGCGAGGCGCGGGCCGTGATTGTGGACAAGGAGTTCATTCCGCTGCTGCGCATGGCGCTGTTGCAGGCCAAGGTGAAGCCGCTGGTGATTGAGGTGGATGACGCCGAGGCGCCCGCCGCCGCCCGGGCAAATACGTTGGGCGGGGTGGGGTATGAAGCCTTCATTGCCGAGGGCAGCGCCGACTACGCCTGGGTGATGCCTGATGATGAGTGGGATGCGATTTCGCTGAACTACACCAGCGGCACCACTGGGCGGCCGAAGGGCGTGGTGTATCACCACCGCGGCGCCTGCCTGCTGGCCACCGGGAATGTGCTGTCCTCCAGCATGGCGCGGCACCCGGTGTATCTGTGGACGCTGCCGATGTTCCACTGCAATGGCTGGTGCTTCCCGTG
>CANFIE010000102.1 GCA_947446625.1 Acetobacteraceae bacterium
AGTGGCCGCGCCGCCCTCCTGCCGCCCGGCATGGCCCAGCACGCAAAGCCGCCGCTCCGGCTCTCGCCCCGCCAGCGCCAGCACGGCCGCCAGGGGCGCCGCCGCCGCCGGCCCCAGCCGCGCCTCGCCCCGCGCAAACGGAATGGCGAAGGCGTCATCCTCCAACTGTTCGGCCCCAACGCAGTCAAACACCGGCGTCGCCGCCCCAGCTGCCTCAACCGCGGGAGGCTCAGTCGCCGGCACCTGCGCCCAGGCTGGCCCCGCCAGCAGCAGCACCCCGGCCAGCAGCCTCATGCCGCAACCAGCAGTCCGGCCCCGGCCAGCCGCCCCAGCAGCCCCGCCGCCGCCACCTGCGGATGCGCCGCCTGCAATTCCGCTTCGGTCACATCCGCCCGGCCCAGCAGCCAGGTGGCGGCCTCGGCTTCGGCGGGGCTCAGCGTCACGCTGCCGCCCGGCGCCTTCAGCACCCATTCCGCGCCACGCCGCACCGGCCTGGCCCCCGGCACCAGCACCCGGAAGCCCAAGGCCTCCTCGCCGCCCGCGCCACCGCCACCACCGGCCAAACCGCGCGCCGCCAGCACATCCATGCCGCCGCGCTGGTAGTGCCAACTGGCCACAAAGCCCTCCAGCACCTGCATCACCTTGGGGTCGCGTGCCAGCTCCGCCAGCTTCTGCCCCAGCTGCCCGGCCCGGCTGGTCAGCGCAAACCGCGCCGCCGCGCTGCCATCCTGGCGCGGCAGCGGCTGCCGAAACAGCGGCTCGTACATCGCCCGCTCCAGCAGCATGTTCAGCACATCCATGCCCAGCGGCGCGTGCACGCCAAAGGCCACATGCATGGTCGCCGGCCCCTCGCACAGCGCGTCATGATACCAGCCACGCGGCAGATACAGCAGGTCGCCGGTCTGCAGCACCAGCCGCTCACGCAGCCGGCCCTTGGCCTGGTCATGATGCGCCTGGCCCAGGTTGCGGAAAATCGGGCTGGCAATCGGGTAGTCGGCGCGGCCTTCCCAGATGTTCCAGGCCTTCTCGCCCTCCACCTGCACCGCCCACACGTCATGCGTGTCGAAGTGGCTGGGAAACGCCTTATGCGCCTGCCAGCTCACGTAAACATTGGCCTGCGCCTTGCCCAGCCCGGCGCCTTCCAGCGCCTCCGAAACCGCCGTCAGCCCGGGCGTCAGGCTGTCCACATCATTCAGCGCCAATGACGCGCCGCGCTTTATCCAGTCCATCACCTGCGCCGCCACCGGCTGCTGCACCGCCAGCGCGTCGCGCCCGGTGGCCGGGGCGCAATACTGCTCGGCCGGCACCGGCTTCTCATCCATCACCAGCTTCAGCGACTGGCTGGACCAGATATGCGTCATGTCCAGCAGCCGGTTCAGCTGCCGCCATGAGAGCACGCTGGCGAATTTCGCCGCGCCGCCCTTCAGGTGCAGCGGCTGCCGGTCATGATATTCAGCGAAGAATTGCGCCGGCGTCATCGGCGCCAGCAGGTCGGCCAGGTTCTGGATCATGCCTGGCCAGGGTAGCGCATCCCGCGCCGCCCGACAGTAGCTTCAGTGCGTGTCAGCTTCAGGTTGCATCCGGCCCAGCCGCGCGCTGGCGCCAGGCGTCGCGGCTTTCCAGCCCAATCCCCACCAGCGGCGCGGCCACGAAGGCCAGGCCCAGCAGCGGCCACAACCAGCCCTGCACCAGCAGCGTCAGCGCCACTGCCACCAGCGCCAGGCCCAGCAAGCCCTCATGCCGGCCCTGCCGCGCCCCGGCCGCCAGCACAACCGGAATCAGGTCCGGCTGCGGCCGCATGAAGGGCGAACCCGCCGGCAGGCCACCCTGCCGCTGGCCCAGCATCTCCGGCGCGGCAAGGTTCCAGCGCTGGCGGGCGCCGGCAGGTGTTGTCCATTCGGGGCTGTCGGAAGCACGCATGAAACGGTGGCTCCACCAAGTTCGTGTGCCCTCAATTACGCCCCCGCAGCCCATCAATGCAACCTACATGATGTACAAATGACCGTTCACTACAACTACTACTATTTGTCATAAAAGGCGACGCAACTCGTCATTTCCCGACATTTCCGCCCACCGCACCATGCCCGCTCGCCCCGCCCTGTCCTATGCTAGGCTGCGCACCCCAACCGCAGCGGAAGCCCCGGCATGCCCCAAGCGCACCAAGCCCCCCGGTTTGCCCCTGGTGGCAACCGGCCATGAACCGCAAAGCCTGGGCCTGGGCCTTCTACGACTGGGCGAATTCCGCCTTCCCCACCGTCGTCTCCACCTTCGTCATCGCCGCCTATTTCACCCAGGGCATCGCGCCCGACGCAGCCACCGGCCAGGCGCAATGGGGCTGGATGCAAACCTGTGCCGGCCTGGCCATCGCCCTGCTCTCCCCGGCGCTGGGCGCAGTGGCCGATGCCGGTGGCCGCCGCCGCTTCATGCTCACCCTCTGCACCGTCATCATGGTGGTCGCCACCGCCGGCATCTGGTTCGCCGAGCCCAACCCCGCCTTCACGCTCTGGGCACTCGCCTGCGTCGGCATCGGCACCGTGGCGTTTGAACTCGCCACTGTCTTCTACAACAGCCTGCTGCCCGGCCTGGCCCCGCCCGAAAAGCTCGGCCGCGTCTCCGGCCTGGCCTGGGGGCTGGGCTATGCCGGCGGCCTGGTCTGCCTGCTGCTCTGCCTGTTCCTGCTGGTAAAGCCAGACCCCGCGCTGTTCGGCCTCGACCGCGGCAATGCCGAGCATGTCCGCGCCACCGCCCTGCTCTGCGCCGCCTGGATAACCCTGTTCTGCTGGCCCGTGCTGCTGGCCATGCCAGACCCCGCCGGCCCCCGCCCCGGCTGGTGGCAGGCCGCCCGCACCGGCCTGGCCGAAACCTGGGCCCTGCTCAAAACCCTGCCGCACAACCCCACCATGGCGCGCTTCCTGCTCGCCCGGCTGTTTTACACGGATGGCCTGAATACCCTGTTCGCCTTCGGTGCCATCTTCGCCGCCGGCGTCTTCGGCATGTCGGTGGACGAAGTTATCCTGTTCGGCATCGCCCTGAATGTGACAGCGGGCCTCGGCGCCGCCGGCTTCGGCCTCATCGAGGACCGCTTCGGCTCCAAGCGCACCGTGCTGGTCTCGCTGGCCGCCATCAGCCTGATCAGCGCCGGCCTGCTGCTGGTCTCCGGCAAGCCGGCCTTCTGGGCGCTGGCGCTCGGCCTCGGCATCTTCATGGGTCCGGCCCAGGCCGCCAGCCGCACCCTCATGGCCCGCCTGGCCCCCGCCGGAGAAGCCGCCGCCCATTTCGGCCTCTTCGCCCTCTCCGGCCGGGTCACCGGCTTCTTCGGCCCCGCCGTGCTGGCCGTGGTCACGGAAGCCACCGGCAGCCAGCGCGCCGGAATGGCAACGGTCCTGGCTTTCCTGCTGGTTGGCGCCAGCGTACTGGCCACGGTAAGGCTGCCGCCCGGCCAAAGCTGAGCCACCCCCTTTGCCCCCGGCGCGCCGCCGCCCCATATTCCGCGCCAACCATCAGGAGACCCACTCATGAGCGAGACCGCTCCCGTGCCCGTCACGGTCCTCACCGGCTATCTCGGCGCCGGCAAGACCACGCTGCTCAACCGCATCCTGTCCGAGAACCACGGCAAGAAATACGCCGTTGTCATCAATGAATTCGGCGAGCTGGGCGTGGACAACGACCTCGTGGTGGATACCGACGAGGAAGTCTTCGAAATGAACAACGGCTGCATCTGCTGCACCGTGCGCGGCGACCTCATCCGCATCATCAACGGCCTGATGAAGCGCCGGCAGAAATTCGATGGCATCATCGTGGAAACCACCGGCCTGGCCGACCCCGCCCCGGTGGCGCAAACCTTCTTCGCCGATGAGGACGTGAAAAAGGCCACCCGGCTCGACGCCATCGTCACGGTGGCAGACGCCAAGCACCTGCTGGCCCGCCTGGGAGACAGCAAGGAAGCCGCCGAGCAGATCGCCTTCGCCGACATCATCGTGCTGAACAAGATGGATTTGGTGACCCCCGAGGAAGCCGACATCGTCGAAAAGCGCATTCGCGGCATCAACCCCTATGCCGAAATCCGCCGCTCCACCAAGTCCGATGTCCCCATCACCGCCGTCCTCGGCCGAGACGCCTTCAGCCTGGAGCGCATCCTGGCCTTCGAGCCGGACTTCCTCTCGGCCGATGACGACCACGAGCATGATGACGAAGTGAACAGCGTCTCCTTCGAAGTCTCCCGCCCGATCGACCCCGAGCGTTTCAACGCCTGGATCACCCAGTTGCTGGCGCAGAAGGGCCAGGACCTGCTGCGCACCAAGGGCATCCTCAACTACGCCGGAGATGACCGCCGCTTCGCCTTCCAGGCCGTGCACATGATAGCCGATGGCGACTATATCGGGCCGTGGAAGGAAGGCGACCCGCGCAAGTCCAAGCTGGTCTTCATCGGCCGCGACCTCTCCCGCCCGGTGCTGCGCCGCGGCTTTGAAGCCTGCCAGGTGGATGCGTGAGCGTGGCGGCGGATTTCCTGCTCGACCAGCGCGGCACCAGCCGGGAACTCGGCGCCTGGGTGGTCAGCGCCGCCTTCGGCCGCGACGGCAGCCTCGGCTTCGCGCTCGGTGACGGCACGCTGCACATCGCCAACCCGCGCGACCTGGCCGCCGAATGGCTGCTGGCCGAGGCGCATGACGGCGCCTGCCTGGCCATGGTGGCCGACTGCAAGGACGGCTACCTGAGTGGCGGCGATGACGGCGTGCTGATGCGCGTGGCGCCCGACGCCTCGCTGCACCCCATCGCCAATCTCGGGGCCATGAAATGGGTGGAGCAGGTGGCGGCGCATGAAAGCGGCATCCGCGCCGCCAGCGTCGGCAAGGCGCTGCATGTGTTCGACGCCAAGGGCAACAAGCAGAAAACCCTCACCCATCCCAGCGCCGTCGGCGGCATTGCGTTTGACGCCAAGGGCAAGAAAATCGCCGCCAGCCACTACAACGGCGCCTCGCTCTGGTTCGTCAACGCCACCGACGACAAGCCCCGCCTGCTGGAATGGAAGGGCAGCCACGCCGCCATCGCCATCAGCCCAGACGGCACCCATGTCGTCACCGCCATGCAGGAAAACGCCCTGCACGGCTGGCGTTTGGCGGATAGCCAGCACATGCGCATGTCGGGCTACCCGACGAAGACCCGCTTCCTGTCCTTCACCGCCAAGGGCCGCTGGCTGGCTTCCTCGGGCGCTGAATCGGTGGTGGTCTGGCCCTTCTTCGGCGGCGGCCCCATGGGCAAGGCGCCCACGGAAATCGCCGGCGGCGACGACGTCATCTGCACCGCCGTGGCCTGCCACCCGCAGCATGAAGTGGTAGCGGCCGGCTTCGCCGATGGCCTGGTGGTCATGGCCGAAATCGCCAGCGGCAAGGTGGTGCCGGTCGCCGCTCCTGGTCGCGGCCCGGTTTCCGCCCTGTGCTGGAACGCCAGCGGCACCCACCTGGCCTTCGGCAGCGAAACCGGCTTCGCCGCCGTGGTGGACCTGGCCAAGCGGCAATAACCGCGCGGCTTCAATCCGGCGCGGCCACCTTGCTGCTGTAGTTGCACAGGGTGGCCGCCACGCAGCGCCAGCATTCCGGCGCCCGCGCCTTGCACACGTACCGCCCGTGCAGAATCAACCAATGGTGGGCATCACGCAGCAGCTCCGGTGGGCAGCGCTTCACCAGCCCATCCTCCACCGCCCGCGTGGTCTTGCCCGGCGCCAACCCGGTGCGGTTGCCCAGCCGAAAAATATGCGTGTCCACCGCCATGGTGTTTTCGCCAAAGGCCACGTTCAGCACCACATTGGCGGTCTTGCGCCCCACCCCCGGCAGCGCCTCCAGGGCAGCGCGGTCGCCCGGCACCTCGCCGCCATGCCGCTCCACCAGCTGCGCCGCCAGCGCCGCCACATTGCGCGCCTTGCCCTGCCACAGCCCAATGGTCCGAATGAACGGCCCCACCCCCTCGGCCCCCAGCGCCGCCATGGCGGCCGGCGTGGGCGCGGCGCGGAACAGCGCCGGCGTGCATTGATTCACCGCCGCATCGGTCGCCTGGGCCGAAAGCACCACCGCCACCAATAATTGAAAGGTATCGGCGTAAAGCAGCTCGGTCTCAGGCGCCGGGTTGGCCTGGGCCAGGGCGCGAATGAAATCAGCGGCCTGCGGGGCGGCCATGCGGCGGGCGCGGCGCGGCGCCTCGGCGCTGCCATGAAGGGGCGTGCGGGTCATTGTAATGCCCACTATGGCAGGCTGGCGCTTCCTGCCCAAATAGGCAGGCATGTCCGCCATTCTGTTCGAAGCCAATTGCGTCCCCCGCCCCTCATTGGCGGATCGCGGCCTGTTGCTGCTGGCCGGCTTCCTGGCGCTCGGCAGCCTCATCACCGGCGGGCTGTTCCTGGTTCTGGGCGCCTGGCCCGTGCTCGGCTTCACCGGCACCGAGGCCGCTCTCGTCATCGGCCTGCTGCTGCTGCACCGCCGCCGCGCCCTGCGCCGGCGGGAACAGGTCACCCTCACCAGCGAAGGCCAACTCATCATCCGCCGCCGAGACCATCGCGGCCGACCGCAGGAGTTGCATCTCAACCCCTACTGGGCCCGCCCCCGGCTGGAATCCCGCCCCGGCCGCACCAGCGCCCTGCTGCTGCAACAGCGCGGCCTGGCGGTGGAAATCGGCGCCCTGCTGGGCGAGGAGCAGAAGCAATCCCTCGCCCAGGCCCTCACCACCGCGCTGCGCAACTACCGCGAACCGGTCTTCGACAACCCGCAGCTACGCTGATTTTGGCCGGCAGCGGCCCTACACCGCCGAATACAGGTAAACCGGCATCATCTCGGTCTTGTCCACCACGCCCTTCACCCCCGGCACCGTCTCGGCCAGCACGCGCAGCCCGCGCCGCACCGCTTCCGACCGCATGAAGCCATGGAATTCCACCACCCCATCCTTCACTTCCAACAGGGTGTAGAAGGTGTCGGTCCAGGGCTCCTTGCGCATTGCCGCCAGCACGGCCACGCGAATCCGCTCGTCGCTCAGCTCACCCTCGCTGCGGCTGGGCGGCGCCACCAGGGCGCGCAGCAGGTCCGCCCGAGAAACCAGGCCACGCAGCCGCCCTTCGCGCACCACCAGCACGCGGCGAATGTTGCGCTCCTCCATCAGCGCCGCAATCCGCGTGGCGCTGATATCCTCGTCCACCGTCACCAGATCCTCGGTCATCACATCGGCGGCGGTGGCGCCATGGGTGCGGGCGTAGCGCTTCGCCTGCTCGGCCGGGTCGGCAAACAGGTTGCTCAGCCAGCCACTCGGCTTGTCCGCCTCACCCGCCAGCCGGCGGATCAGGTCGGCCTCGGTCACAATGCCCTTCACCGCGCCGTCCTTGTCCAGCACCGGCACGGCGGAAATCCCACGGTCGGCCAGCAGCCGCGCCATCGCCACCACGGGCGTCTCGGGCGGCACGGTCACCACATCAATCGTCATCAGGTCACGGGCGGTCAGGTTGTTCACGGCAGGCTCTCCTGTTCGGTTGCAGCCACCTTGACGCAAGGGCAGGTCTGCCGCCTTGAGCCAGCGCAACAGCGGCCTTCCTTCAGCCGCGGCGCATCGCTATCAGGGGCCCAACGCTTCACCCTCCGGGAGGTTCCGCCATGCCCATCACCCGCCGCCTTGCCCTGGCCAGCCCGGCCCTGCTGCTGGCCACGCGCCCGGCCCTGGCGCAATCCACCCAGCTCGCCATCGCCACCGGCACCACGGGCGGGGTGTACTATCCGCTGGGTGGTGGCCTGGCCAACATCCTCAGCCGCACCATCCCGGGCATGAGCGCCACGGTGGAAACCACCGGCGGCTCCATCGCCAACAACCAGCTGCTCGGCGCCGGCCGCGTCGGCATGATCTTCACGCAGGTGGATGCCAGCGTCGACGCGGTGAACGGCGCCGACCGCTTCCGCGGCCGCCCGGTCAAGGTCCGCGCCATCGCCGTCATCTACACCAACCGCATGCAGGTGGTCACCACCACCGCCAGCGGCATCACCAGCCTGGAAGGCATGCGCGGCAAGCGCGTCGCCACCGGCGCCCCGGGTTCGGCCACCGAAATCATGGCCTTTCGCCTGCTCGAAGCCGCCGGCATCGACAAGGACAAGGATTTCCGCGCCCGCGAACGCCTCTCCCCCGCCGAGGGCACGAATGCCATCAAGGACGGCAAGCTCGACGCCTATTTCTTCGTCTCCGGCATCCCGACCTCCGCCATCACCGACCTCGGCGCCTCGCCCGGCATCACGCTGCGCATGGTGGACCACGCCCAGTTCATCCCGAAAATCGTGGAGAAGTACGGCCCGGTCTATTTCCCCGAGACCATCCCCGCCGGCACCTACCCCGGCCAAACGGTCGACAACCACCAGATGAGCGTCGCCAACATCATCGCCGTGCTCGACACCATGCCGGATGCGCTGGTCACCCAGATTCTGGAAACCACCTGGAAGTCCAAGGCCGAACTCGCCCAGGTGCATGCCGAGGCGCGCAACTTCACCCTGGCAGGCCAGAAGACCTCGGCGGCCGGCGTGCCCTGGCACCCGGCGGCGGAGCGCTTCTGGCGCGCCCAGGGCGCCACTCTGTAACTAATCTAATCCTCAGGAACCGGCGGCCATGTCCACCACGCACCACCTGCCGCCGGAAATCCCCCCGGGCGCGCTAGACGACGCCATTGCCGCCCGGGTCGAGGCACTGATCGAAGAGGAGGAAGGCGCCCAGCATCGCTTCACCGGCATCCTCCGCTGGGTGGCGCTGCTGGCCGCGCTGGCCATGGCGCTGTTCCACCTCTGGGCCGCCTACGACATCGTGCCCACCACCACGCTGCGCTTCGTCCATGTCGGCTTCGCGCTGGTGCTGGGCTTCCTGCTCTTCCCCATCACCAAGGGCTTCCGCAACCGGCTGATGGTCTGGGACTATGCCCTCATCGCCGCCGGCATCTACGTGGTCTATTACCTCATCGCCGGCGGAGACGACCTGCTCGACCGCTATGTCTTCCCCGAACCCATGGACCTGGTGGTCGGCTGGACCCTGATGGCCCTGGTGCTGGAGGTAACCCGCCGTTCCACCGGCTGGGTCATGCCCATCGTCGCCGGGCTGTTCCTGGCCTATGCCTTCTTCGGCAACCACCTGCCGCCGCCCTGGCGCCACCAGGGCTATGACGAAGTCCGCCTCATCCCGCACATCACCATCACGCTCGATGGCATCTTCGGCCCGGCGGTCGACGTCTCCTCCTCCATCATCATCCTGTTCACCATCTACGGAGCCATCCTGCAGGCCAGCGGCGCCGGCAAGTTCTTCGTGGATTTCTCCTTCGCCCTCACCGGCGGCAAGGCGGCCAGCGCCGGCCGCACCGTGGTGCTGTCCTCCTTCCTGCTCGGTGGCCCCTCCGGCTCCGGTGTCGCCACCACCGTCACGCTGGGCACCGTCGCCTGGCCCATGATGAAGCGCGTCGGCTACCGCGCCGATGACGCCGGCGGCCTGCTCGCGGCGGGTGGCCTGGGGGCCATCATCTCGCCCCCCGTGCTCGGCGCCGCCGCCTTCCTCATCGCCGAATACCTGAAGATCAGCTACCTTGAAGTCCTGCGCATGGCGCTGGTCCCCACCATCCTCTACTACGCCAGCCTGCTGTTCATGGTGGAACTCGACCAACGCCGCATCGGTGCCAGCGGCCGCATCGAGGAAGCCATGCCCATCGAGGGCGCCTGGGCGCTGACGAAGAAGTACGGCTTCCACTTCTCCTCGCTGCTGGCCATCATCGTCTTCATGGTGCTCGGCTACTCGCCCACCATGTCGGTGCTCTACGCCATGGGCGTGGCCATCCTGCTCAGCTTCCTCACCCGCCAATCCGCCCTCTGGCCCATGAAGCTCATCGAGACCCTGGCCTCGGGCGCGGTGCAATCCGTTGGCATCGCCGCCACCTGCGCCTGCGCCGGCATCATCGTCGGCGTCATCACCCTCACTGGCCTCGGGCTGAAATTCTCCGAAATCGCCATCCAGGCCGCTGGCGGCTCGCTGCTGGTCACCGCGCTCTACACCGCGCTCATCGTCTGGGTGGTTGGCCTCGCGGTGCCGGTCACCGCCAGCTACATCATCTGCGCGGTCGTCGCCGCCCCCGCCCTCATCAAGCTGGGCGTGCCGGACTACGCCGCACACATGTTCGTCTTCTACTACGCTGTGCTCAGCGAGGTTTCTCCCCCCACCGCGCTCAGCCCCTTCGCGGCGGCGGCCATTACCGGCGCCGGCCCCTACCGCACCACCCTCCAGGCCTGGAAATACACCCTCCCCGCCTTCATCCTGCCCTTCGTCTTCGTCACCGACCCCGAAGGCATCGCCCTCCTGCTCGGCACGCGGGAAGGCCTCACCAGCCTCGACATCGCCTGGCAGATCTTCCTCGCCGCCGCCGGCCTGGCCGCCCTGGCCGCCGCCTGCCAGGGCTTCCTGAAAATCCGTATGGCCGGCTGGGAACGCCTGCTCATGGCC
>CANFIE010000103.1 GCA_947446625.1 Acetobacteraceae bacterium
AGGGCCCAGCGGGCATTTCTCGCCGTTGGGCAATGCTGCGAGCCCATGAAGGAGATCGGCCGACAGAGGCTTTGGCCCATCAGGTGATGTTCCGATGGCCCTCCCAGCCCAATGCGGTGGCCTGGAGCAGCAGGCTTTCGACCGCTGCCATGATGGTGCCGGCCAGCACCGTGCCGTGCGGGATAAGCCGTTTCCTGTCTCGCATGCCACGTCATCGAGGGGGCTGTTTTGCTGTGCAGGCTCCTCACCTGCCGTAAGCAGCATCGCCGGCAGGCTGTGCTGCACGGCCAATGCCAATCTCCGTGCGGGCATACGAGTGCGATAGCGTGCCGCCAGCTTGCCTGCTGCCTGGCGAGCGGGGCGCTACAATATAGGCTACGATAAAGCCATGATGAATTGTTTCGACTGCCTGCACCGCATGATTCCGGGTGTTTTGGCTTTGCGGTTGCAAGGATTGGCGTGATGCGTGTTGCACGCCTGCGGCGAATGTTTGCCGGCCAGCTTGCGCGCGGGGTTGGGATGCTGCTGCCAAAGCCCTTGGGCGTTCTCGCTCCCCACCCGCCTGCAACGGCGGCGCCAGCCGATTTTACCGGCCCGAAGCGCTATGTGCCGGCAGCAAGCCAGAACTTTGCCACCTTGCGGTCCGCAGCTGAACAGTATCCGCAGGCCGTGGCCGAAACCGAGGGCTTCGGCTGGATGCGCCGCAAGCCGTATGACCCGACGCAAGGGCATCCGCATTTCTTCCAGGGCATGTATGCGATCCTCAACGCCGTCCAGGCCATGCGGCTTCCACCAGGCGCATTGGTCATGGATGTGGGCTCGGGTCCTGGATGGGTGACGCAGATCCTGGTGGGGCTGGGCTACCGCGTGGTGGCGCTTGACCCCAGCGAAAAGATGAACGACCTGGCGCGACGGCGATTGCAGGGGTTTGAGGCGATGACCGGGGTGGCGGCGGATGCAGCCAGCTTCATCACCGCCACGCTGGAGGAGGCGGATCTGGCGGCCTACCTTGCCCAGGTGGATGCGGTGATGTTCCACGAGGCGCTGCACCATGTCATCGACGAGCGCGCCGCGCTGGGCAAGGTGTTCGCGCTGTTGCGGCCGGGCGGCTGCGTTTCGGTCAGTGGCGAGGGAAGTTGGACACCGGGCGACACGCAACTGGAGCGCAGCCTGGACGCCGAGATGGCCCGCTATGGCACCTTGGAAAGCCCCTTCACCCGGCCCTATCTGCGGCACGTTCTGGCCGCCGCCGGCTTTGAGGATATCCAATTTCACCTTGGGGTGAACGGGATATTCGCGGAGGCACAGGCCCGAATGGAACTGCATCAGGTTGCCAATACACCGGCAGCCGCGAGCCATGCCCTGCTGGCGCGGCGGCCGATGGCAGGCGGCCTGCGGCCTGCGGCGGCAGACCCAGGCCAGACCACAGCCGAGATCACCGTTGTTTCCGCCGCCTGGGAGCAAGGCGGGCTGGTGGTGCGGGTTAGGCTGCGCAACACGGGCCGCACGCTGTGGCCCGCACATGTGCCGCCAATGCACCAGGGGGTTACCCTGGCGCTGACCCGGCATGCCACAGCAACCGACCAGATGGAGGCCGCCAACCGATGTCCGCTGCCTCAACCGGTTCCGCCGGGCGGCGAGGTGGTGCTGGACTGGCGTTTCGAGGCGCCAGCCCTGGAAGAAGGCCCATGCTATCTGCGGCTGGTGGCGGAACAGGCTTACTGGCTTCAAGGTGCGTTGCGGGTGAAGCTGTGAGCTTGCCCCGGGCAATGCCACTTTCGGCCTGGCGCCCGCGGGGGCTTGCCGCATGACCTTTGTGAGCTATGCGCAGAATTTTGAGGACGTGATCCTGCGGCGGGTGTTCGCCGAGATTCGCCAGGGCACCTATGTGGATGTTGGCGCCTGGGACCCGGTGGCTGAATCCGTCACCAAGGCCTTCTATGACCTGGGCTGGCAGGGCATCAACATCGAGCCGAGCCCGACATTTGCGCGCCTGGCGCAGGCCCGGCCACGCGACATCAACCTGAACCTGGCCCTGGGGGCGGTGCGCGGGCGGCAGATGCTGCGGGTTTATCGCGACGCGGCCCAGGTGCTGCAGGCCAGCACGCTGGTGCCTGAGCATGTGCCACGCATTCCCAACCAGGCGACGTTGCGCGCGGCCGACATTGAGGTGGAGGTGCTGCCGCTGGCCGAGGTGTTGGACGCGCACCTGCCAGGCCGGCACATCCATTTCCTCAAGATCGATGTTGAGGGGGCCGAGGAGGCAGTTATTCGTGGTGCCGACTGGCGGCGCCATCGCCCGGAAGTGGTGCTGATCGAGGCGACAAGGCCACAAAGCACCGAACGCAGCGATGGCGCCTGGCATGCGCTGATGCTGGCGGCAGAATATCAGCCGGTTCTGTTCGATGGGCTGAACGCCTGGTTTCTGCGGAACGAAAGCAGCCATCGCGCGGCCAGCTTTGCCACCCCGCCCAACGTTTTCGACAATTTCCGCCGCTACGATGCGGAGGCCGAGCAGCGTATCGCCGCCGCCGAGGCACTGGCGCGGTCATTGGCGGCGCGGCTTCATGCTGCCCGCGTGCAGCCGCCGACGCTGGCCGAGCGGCTTGCCTCCGCTGGCCGTCGGGCCTGCGCCCGGCTGCTGCGCGGCGGGGCCGCGGGCGAGACGGCGCCGGAACCCGTGCCGCCAGTGGCGCCCGAGAGCTTTGTGCGCGCGCTGTACCTTGCCTGCCTTGGGCGAGAGCCGGAGCCGGAGGGGCTGGCAACCTGGCTGGCGCATCTGCGTGGCCCCGATGGGGCGCTGCAGGTGGCCAGGCAGATCCTGGCCAGCCCGGAAGCCCGCGCCCATATCGGTGCCCCTCCGGCGCCGACCCAGGCGGACCCATCCCTGGTGCAGCAGGCCCTGCTGCGCCTGGGCCGTCGACCACGCATTGTCGATATCGGCGCGCAGATGCTTGGCGACGAGCCGCATATCTACGATGCCATGGCCAGACTGACGCCGCTCGACATCATCGGCTTTGACCCGCTGGAGCAGCGCATTGCCCTGCGCCGTGCCGTGGAGCCGCCTGAGGGCCTGACGCTGTTGCCGTATGCGATTGCCGATGGCGAACGGCACGTGCTGCATATCAACAATGACGACGCCACCTCGTCGCTGTTTCCGCTGAACCTGGCGCACAACGCCGCCTTCAATCATCTGCAGACCCTGCGGACGCTACGGACCGAGACGGTGCAGACACGCCGGCTGGATGCAGCCGTGCCGGCCGGGCCGGTGGATTTCCTGAAGCTGGATATCCAGGGCAGCGAGGCGATGGCGCTGCGGAGTGGCGGCGCCACGCTGGCCAACACGGCGGTGGTGCATTGCGAGGTTGCCTTCGCGCCGATCTATCTGGGCCAGCCGCTGTTTGGGGAAATCCACGACATCCTGGCCGGGCAGGGGTTTGAACTGGTCGACCTGATGCAGCCGGCGCGATACCACTATCCCGCTACTGACGACGCACCTGCCGCCGACCGGTTGCTATGGGCCGAGGCGGTGTTCTTCCGCCGCGCCACAGATGCCACGACCCTGGCGGCGCAGGCTTTGGTGGCCGCGGTTGTCTATCGCAAGCCGAGCCTGGCCCGGCACCTGCTTGGCCTGGAGCCTGCTTGACGTTGCATTGGCGCGGGATCAGCCCGCCAGGGCGGCGGCGGTCGTCGGCTCCCAGCGCATCGGCCATGCCTCGCCCATCACCTGGTCGAACAACTGCGCCGTGCTTTCGTCCCAGTTGAGGATGCACCCTGTCTGGGGAGGCGGCAGCGTGCCTGCCTTGGCCGACACGAAAAAGGCGCTGAGCGCGGCAGCGAGTGACGTGGCATCTTCGCCCGTGAACCAACAGGCGTTCCCGCTGGTGACCTCGCGAAACACCGGGATGTCGCGTGCGAGGATTGGTTTGCCGATGCGTGCGGCTTCCACCAGCGGCAGGCCGAAGCCTTCACCCAGGGAGGCGGCGAGCAGGCCGGTGCTTGCCTGGTACAGCGCCGCCAGGTCGCTGTCGCTGGGATGGCGGAGCCAGTGCAGGCGCTGCCCAATTTCCGGATGCGCGGCCAGTTGTGCGCAGACAGCCTCGGTCATCCAGCCCTGGGTGCCGGCCACCACCAGCACTACATCCTGGCCCGCGGCCCATAGCAACTCGAAGGCTGCCAGCGCCTGCGCATGGCCCTTGCGCGGCTCTACGGTGCCAACCATCAGCAGGCTGCGAGATCGCGCCATTGCGGCGAGGGCGACGCGCACCGCCTCGGGCAAGGCCGCTCCGGCGACATCGGCGCGGAAATCCGACCCCAGGTGGAACCAGCCAATCTCCAGCGCCCGGTCGCGCTGGATCTCGCCGGTGGCCAGGGCTTCGTGCAGTTCCTGCGCAACGCTGCGGGAGATGCAGATCACCTGGTCCACGAAGCTCAGCAACGCCCGCTGATAGGCGGCGGTGGCTGTGGCGCTGATGGGCGGGAACCATTCGGGGTGCAATATCGGCAGCAGGTCGTAGAGGACGAAGACCAGCTCGGCGCCGCGGGCCTGGGCCAATTGCAACGCCTGCAAGTTGGCGCCCTCGATCATGCCCGGGAAATCCAGCAGCAGGATGCGGTCGCCGGCACCGGCCTCCGCCAGTTCATCGGGCGCCGGGCAGGGCACGCGCAACAGCCCGGCCACCCATTCGCGCGCCAGCAGCAATTGCCGCATATCCCCGCGCAGCGCTTCCACCCGCCACCCCGGCACCATTCTGGTGAGCAGGCGGCGGGCGATTTCACGCGTGACGCGCTGGATGCCGGTGCCGCTATCTTTCCTGGCGACGATGCTGACATCGACGAGCAAGCGCCGGATACCGTGCATTGGCATGGTTGCGGCAACCGCCTGCGCCAGCATGCCGGCCGGCAGCGGCAAGGCCGCGAGAGCCTTCAGCAGCATCTCGGCGGCAACACGCCCGGATGGCAGCGCGTAGGCCGCCTCGATCGCCGCCGCATAGCCAGCGGCCGCACGCTCGGGCGCATGCGCCGTGGTAACGTGCCGTCGCCCGGCCGCGCCAAGCCGTTGCCGCCAGCCGGCATCCTGCGCCAGCCCGCGCAGCGCCTGGGCGAGTTCGTCAGGCGTTGGCACCTCGGCCAGCAGCAGGACCGCTTCAGGCGGCAGTTCCGCCATGGGGCCATGCGCGTTGGCGATGGTTGCCAGGCCCGCCGCCATGCTGTCCATGACCGCGCCAGACGTCTCGCCACGCGAATTGCGGCGGAGTTGCACGGCGATATCCGCAGCGGCCAACCAGTGCCGCCAGGCTTCAGGGGTGACCCGCCCGCTGAGGCTCACCATGGCCTTTGCCGATTTCGGCGGGCTACCGGTGAGCAATTCGCCGATGAAGACCAGGCGGGCGCTGCTGGTGCCGGCAAAGGCGCGCTCAAAGCCATCGACCAGGATATCGGGACACTTGGCCGGCGTGACCCCGCCGAAGCAGACCACAAGCATCGTATCCTCGGTGATGCCGAGCGCCGCCCGTGCCGCGCGGCGCGTTGGCAAGGTCGGCTGCCCGGGGGCGCCATACAGCAGCGGCAGCGGCGCCTGCCAGACCGGAACATCGGCGGCGGCACGCACCTGCTGGATGCCATATGCCGAGTGGACGATGGCGCCGAGTTGCTCGCGCAGCAGCGGAGCCAGACAGCCATGGGCCAGGATTGCCGCCTGCAACCCGCGTTCCGCCCGGCAGAGATGGGCGGGCCAGCCTTCAGCCGTGAACAAGGCGCTGACGATATCTTCGCCGGCGAGATGGGCGGTGAGGTCTCCCAGCATGGTGTCATGCAGCAGGACCACGCCCGGGAGGTCGCCCAGCAGCATGGCCGGTTGGCGATGGAACGGCGAATTGCCCAACTGATACAGGATGCGATCAAAGCCGCCTGCCATGCGGGGGAAGGCGGTGGTGGATTGCACCGGGAAGGCTGCGCGCAGGGTTGCGGCCACCTTCTCGGGTTCAGGCACGAACAGGGTAATATCGTAATGGCGGTGCAAGGCCGGCAGCACTGAGGCGGTAGCGTCCGCGACACCTGTTGGGTCCGGTGGCAAGGGCCCCAGATGCGCCAGCCGCAGCCGCCTGGTTGATGCGGGTGGGCGCCCGGGCGATGCCGCGATGTGCCGCGCCAGCGCATCCCAGGGGGCCTGGCCGCTCGGCCCCGTTGGATCTGGCAGGTCCGCCAAGGCGATGGTGACAGGAGATGGCCAGAGTGTGGGCCAACTGGTGATACCCAGCGCCGCGCTGCCCAGCAGCAGAATATCGGGCGCCAGTGCCATGATGGTGGCCGCCCGGATCAACGCCGCCGCGGCCGCTGTCTCGGGGGTTGCGGCCTGCGGGGCTGGAGCGTGCCACAGTACAATGGCCTCGGGCGACAACGCCCGCCGCAGCTTCTGCTGCAAGGCGTGCAGACCGTTCGTCTTCGCGCCGTTCAGCAAGGCGGTAACCTTATGGCCGCACGGCGCCCCAGCCAGGGCAAGCGTCAGTTCCAGCCCCTGCAAGGCGAGGTCGGGGCTTACCGCATCGTCCTGCAAAACCTGCAGATCCAGCACAAGGTGCATCAGCCCATATCCTGGGCACGGCGAAGCAGTTCCAGCCGGCGTTGAATGCGGCGTTGAGCGGGGCCGAGGCCGTCTATGGGGCGCAGAGTACCGACGTGGCGCAGACTGCGCCGGTACGCCAGGCTGAGGGGCTTGTGCAAGGCTGGCAGCCGGCGCGCGGTCCAGGCGGCGGCAACTGCCGAGCCGGGCAGCCGCGTACCCAGCCGGATTGCCACATACAGCACCAGTCGCAGCACGCGTGCCGGCCACGGCTGGTCTACCCGGTAGGCATAGGAAAGCCGCTCGACGCGTAGCCGGGCCATGCCTGCGGCAATCAGTGCCAGCCCTGGATGGCCATCCGCCAAATGCCGCACAGCGCGCGCTGCCTGAATCATCCCTGGTTCATACAGCCGACCTGGGCCGGATAGCCAGCCGACCCAGACATCCACGCTAAACCGAACAATGGCAGTCCTTGACTGCTTCCAGGCGGAATTTCGCGTTCGTGGTGTTCGAACTGCGCCAGGCCTGCATTGCAGTGGGCCAGGGCTGCCAGAAGCGAAAGGTGCCGCGCCGGCGCTGGGGGCATAGAGCGGTTGCTGCAACGCGGTCTGCAGGTATTGGCCGCAGGCGCGGTGCGAGGCGGCATCAACGGCGCCGATGATGATGCAAGGCCCCGGCAATACGACCTTGTGATGAAAAGAGCGGCTGACAAGCGAAATCAATCCCAATGCAGAAGCTGAACCCGCTGCTTCACTTGGCTGCGTATGTCAAATCAAACAAAGCAAAATAAAATCATAAACGGCCATTCATGCTAAATTAATTAGATTAATTTGGAGGTTTGACAATTGATGACATAAATAAAAATAATCCGATTTGATTAATGGGGGTTCGTACATCTCTTTGGCGCAAGACAGTGGATTGATGATTCAATGCGTAGCAGTGGTCTGCCTTCCAACTTGGTTCAACCTTTCGCGGTTGCCGTGCGGCCGGTACCGCTGGTGCTGCTGCGCCATGTGCTGCTGGCAGGCGCCTCGCTCTACGCCATTGCGGTATCGGGTGAAGCGCAGGCGCTTCCGTCCTGCTCTGGCAACATCATCTCCACCGCCTGCATCGGCCCGATAACGCCCAGCGGTACGATGACCAGTTTTTCGGTCACCAACACCGGCGTTATCTATCAAGGCGATGGTGGTATCTACAACACCACCATCGGTCTCAATACTCTGTCCAATGCCGGCACCATCGTCGGCACGCTATACCAGGGCATATACTCCACCCAAAGCATTGGGGCGCTGCTCAACACCGGCAGCATCTCGGGGTTTGGCGGAGGTATTTACCAAAACGGTGGCAGCATTGGCACGCTGACCAATTCCGGCACTGTTGATGGTAACCAATACAAAGGCATCGACGTTTACGGCAACGCCCAGATCGGTGCCATCAACAATGAGGCTTCCGGCAGCATCTCGAGCCTTCAATCAGGCGTGCAAATCTGGTCCGGCACAGTTGGCGCGCTGACCAACTCGGGCAATATTGCCAGCGCAACCAACTACGGTGTCTATGTCGGCGATCAGGTCGGCGCCATCAACAATCTGGCTTCCGGCACCATCTCCGGCGCTTACTCGGGCGTGGAAATCTGGTCCGGCACGGTCGGCACCCTCACCAACTCCGGCATGATCACGGGCGCAACCTATTCCGGCGTTTATGTCGGCGGTCCCGTGGCCGAGTTGAACAATCTGGCCGGCGGCAGCATCTATGGCGGCCTCATCGGGGTGGCCAGCGGCTTCGGCAGCATCGCCAGCAACTTGGGCCTGCTGCGGAATGATGGCCAGATTGAGGGTGGCCTGGCAGGCATCGCCACGGCTGGCGGCATCGGCCAGATCACCATTGGCGCCAGCGGCGTTGTCGTCGGCGGCCTGGGCGGTGTGGCGGTGCTGTCGTCGGGCGGCCCGTTTGGCTCCATTGCTGCTTCGTATTACTATGTCTCGACTGGCGTCGGCAGCATTGGCAACCTGACCAATGCGGGCACCATCCTGGGCGGTATTCACGGCGTCTACAATGAAGGGGTGATCGACACCCTTACCAATAGCGGCACCATCGCGGTTGTCACGCCTTCGACGATCTACCCGGCCCCTATCCTGGCGGGCCTGGCCAATGCGGGCAGCATTGGCACGCTGGTGAACAGCGGTGCCATGGGCGCCTATGGCGACACCCGCATCACCTACGGCTTGTGGAACGACAGCACCGGCTCCATCACCGCCATCTACAACAGTGGCACCATCGGCGCCGCCGCCTCGGGTAGCGTGGTTGCGGGCCTGGCCAATGCCGGCAGCATCGGCTTGCTGAGCAACACCGGCACCATCATCGCCATGGGATACGGTGTTATCGCGCTCGGCGGCAGCATCGGCCTGCTGCAGAACGACGGCATCATCTACAGCGCCGCAAGCGGCTACGGGATTAGCGTTGCCGACTACGCCAGCATCGGTACCCTCAGCAACACCGGGGTTATTGTCGCCGCTTCCAGCATTACCGCGATTTACGTTGGAACCTTCGGCAGCATCGGCACGCTCACCAACAGCGGCACTATCATCGCCGGCGATTACGGCGTTGGTAACAGTGGTACTATCGGGCTGGTCAACAATAGCGGCACCATCGCTGGTTTAAGCAATACCGGGTTGTGGAACCGTGGCTCCATCGGCACCCTCACCAATAGCGGCCTTATCTACGGCGGCGCCACCGGCGTTTATGTCGCAAGCACAGGCAGCATCGGCACGCTGAGCAACAGCGGCACCATCATTGGCAATAGTGGCTACGGCATTGACCATCGTGGCAGCATTGGCCTGCTGACCAATAGCGGGCTGATCCGGGGCGCTTCTTCCGGCATTGAGGTGGCTGGCAGCATTGGCGTGCTGAGCAATACCGGAACCATCATCGGCCAGTACTACAGCGGCATTGCTGTTTACAACAATGGGGGCCTCGCGGGCTCCATCGGCGTGCTGGACAATGCCGGCCTCATCAGCGGCCCCGAGTATGGCGTTTGGGTGGGCGACGCTGGCGCTGTCATCGACACGTTGACCAATAGCGGCACCATCCAGGGCTACCAACCCGGCAAGGGCAGCAATGCCCTGGGTTATGGTGTCAACCTGGAACTGTCCGGCAGCATCGGCCTGTTGCAGAACACCAGCACCGGCCTGATCACCGGTGGCCTAGGCGGTGTCAACGTCAATGGCGGCAGCATCGGCCTGCTGGACAACAGCGGCACCATCACCGGCGGCACCATCGGCATCTTCAACGCCGGCACCATCACGGGAGGCACCACGCCGGTTACCATCGTTGGCTCCATCGGCGCGCTCACCAACTCCGGCGTCATCAGCGGCGGGCAGACCGGCATCCTCAACATGGGTGTGATGGGCCCGCTGGTGAACAGCGGTACCATCACGGGCGGCCTTTATGCGCTGAACAGCAGCGGCCCCTTCGCCACCATCGGCCCCATCACCAATAGCGGCGTCATCAACGGCAATGTGCTGGTGGGCAACCAGGACGTCTCCATCCTGGGCGGCAGCGGCAGCAGCTTCGGCACCATCATGGGCGGCAGCGTCGTCATCACTGACGGCAACCTGCTGTTCGGCGCCGGCAACCAGTTGCTGGCCAGCAACATCACGGTCAAGGGCGGTGCCGGCACGGTTACGCTGGGCGGCACGCTGCAGGCCAATATCCCCATCGCGATCAGCGGCAACCTGGTGCAGAACAGCGGCTCGCTGCTCATCCTGGGCATTAACGGCGCCAACCAGGGCCGGCTGAACGTGACGGGCACGGTCAACATGGCCAATGCCATGGTGCGCTTCCAGCCGCTCAACGGCTTCGCGCTCA
>CANFIE010000104.1 GCA_947446625.1 Acetobacteraceae bacterium
GATGCCGAGCAGGACCAGCAGCGTGAGCGGTGCCAGCAGCAATTCCGGCCTGGCGCGGAGCCAGGCGGGCAGGGCGGGTGGGCGCAGCGCCAGGGGCGGGGTGGCGGTTGCTTCGCTCATGCGGGCCGGTCCTTCATGGCTAATGCGCGATGCTGGGCGCGCCGGTGCTGCCTTCGGCATCCAGCAGGCGGCGGATGCGGAGCACGGTGGCGGCGAAGGCGGGGTCGGCGATGATGTCGAGCCCGCGCGGGCGGGGCAGCGGGTTTTCGATGACTTCCACGATGCGGCCGGGGCGGGAGGACATGACCAGGACGCGGTCCGAGAGGAAGACGGCCTCGGCAATGGAATGGGTGATGAGGAAGACGGTTTTGCGCGAGGCGGCGGCGATGCGGGAGAGTTCCACATTCATCGTGTCGCGCGTCATTGCATCCAGCGCGCCGAAGGGTTCGTCGAGCAGGAGCACGGCCGGGTCATGCACCAGGGCACGGGCGATGGCGACGCGCTGTCGCATGCCGCCCGAGAGTTCCATGGGCAGCTTGCGCTCGAAGCCTTCGAGCCCAACCATGGAGAGGAGTTCCTGCGCGCGCAGGCGGGCCTGCTTGCGGTTGAGGCCGAGCACTTCCGCCGGCAGCATGACGTTGGCCATGGCGGTGCGCCAGGGCATGAGGTTGGCGTCCTGGAACACCACGCCGACCTCTCGGCTGGGGCCGTGCAGCGCCTTGCCGGAGACGCTGACATTGCCGGTGTAGTCAGCGATGAGCCCGGCGAGGATGCGCAGCACGGTGGTTTTGCCGCAGCCCGAGGGACCGACGAGGGAGACGAACTCACCCTGGGCGATATCAAGGCTGATGCGGGAGAGCGCCTGCACGCGCTCTCCCTTGGCCGTGGGGTAGATTTTGCTGAGGTCGCGGACCGCGATCAATGGTGTCATGGCGAGGCATTGCCGATGACGCGGTCGAGGATCCACAGGTCGTAGTCGTGCACGAGTTTGTCCTGCGGGGTGAAGCAGCCGGCGCGGTTGAAGGCGGATTCAGCGCCAAGCTGCTGGCGCTCGGCGGCGATGACGTCCTCATCCCGGACGATGTCGCTGTACTTCAGGTACAGTTCCAGCGTCTCCGCGAAGTCGGGCAGGGCGGCGGTGGATTTCGGCACCATGGTGGAAGTGAACAGGCGGCAGGCGCCGGGGCCTTCGGGGATGATCTCGGTGCAGCTCACCATGTCGATGGCGTAGCCGATCATGGCGTTGCTGTGGACATAGGGGAAGAAGGTGCCGATCTTCAACTCGTCGGGCAGGTCCAGCTCAGGGAATTTCTTCTGGCCTTCGGGGGTGCCGCGGCTGCCGCTGAAGTAGGTGTAGTGCATCAGGTAGTTGCCGAGATTGACCGTGGGGTCGTGGAAGTCTCGCTTGCTGACGCGCTTCTTGTTCAGCGTGGTCTGGTGCACGAAGGGCACGTGGTAGCCGTCGCTCCAATTCTCGGCGTAGAATTTCCAGTTGGCCTTCACCGGGAATTCGCGGCGGGCGACGCAGACCATTTCCTCGGTCTTCCAGGGTGCGACGCGGCTGGGCAGGTCACCCAGGTAGTCCTGCAGAGGCTGGGCGTTGGCGTCGAAGTTGATCCACATCAGGCCGCACCAGATCTCCAGCTTGATCTGGATGAGGTTATGGTCGGCCTTCTGGAAGTGCGGTTCCTCGATGATCAGCGGCGTGCCGACCAGGGCGCCTTCAAAGTCGAAGGCCCAGGCGTGGTAGGGGCACTTCATGGTGTGGGCGCAGGTGCCTTCGCCTTCCAGGATGACCGAGCCGCGATGCGAGCAGGAGTTGATGAAGGCGCGCACCACCTGGTCCTTGCCGCGGACGATGATGAGCGGCACGTCGCAGAAGGTTTGCGTGACATAGCTGCCGGGTTCGGGAACGCGGCTTTCATGGCCGAGGCAGTTCCAGAATTTCTTGAAGATGCGTTCCTTCTCGCGCTCATAGAAGCGCGGCGAGGTGTAGCACCAGGGCGGCAGGGTTTCGGCCGAATAGAACGGCTTGCGAACGCCGGCATAATGCGCCGGGTTGAAGATGTCGGCGGGTTCGGCCATGTCACGCATGTGGTTCATTCGTCGTAACCCTTTCGGTGGATTGGTTCAGCTGGTGGGGGGCCTCGTCACGGGTTCGGCCCAGAACAACAGGCGCTGGCGCAGCGCGCCGACGCCGAAGTGCAGCACCATGCCGAGCACGGCGAGCATGGCGAGGATGGAGAAGGTGCGGGCGGTTTCCAGATTCTCGTTGGCAGCGAGGATGAGGGTGCCGAGGCCGGCGCGGGCGCCGACGAACTCACCCACGATGCTGCCGAGCAGCACGAAGACCACCGCGACATTGATGCCGGAGAAGATGTAGGGCAGGGCGCTGGGCAGGCGCACCAGGCGAAACACCTGGGCGCGGCTGGCGCCGAGCGAGAGCAGCACGTCAAGCCGGCCGGGTTCGGTGGCGCGCAGGCCTTGCAGCGTGCTGATGAGCACGGGGAAGAAGGCGATGACGGCGGCCAGCACCACCTTGGACCAGATGCCGTAGCCGAACCAGACGATGACCAGCGGCGCCATGGCGATTTTCGGCATGGCCTCGAAGGCGATGAGGAAGGGGTTGAGCGTGCGTTCCGCCACGGGTGAACTGGCGATGAGCGCGCCGGCGCCGATGCCGGCGATGATGGCGAAGACGAAGCCCAGCATGGCCTGGCTGAGTGTGACGCCGAGATGGGTTTGGTAGAGGCCGCTTTGGAAGCCGAGGCGGAGTTGCTCGATGATCTCGCCCGGGGCGGGGAGGATCATGGGGTCGAGGCCACCCCAGCGGGCGCCGGCCTCCCAGGCGCCGAGCACGAGCAGCATGAAGCCGGCGGGCGGCCAGAGCAGCGCCCAGATATGGCGCGCCCTATGCCACATCGCGTGCCACTTCCCGTGGCGTCACGGGGCGGCGGGCATTGGTGCCGGCGAATTTGCGCCAGGCGATGAGGCCGAGATCGCTTTTGGACAGGCGCTCGGGGCCGGGGATGTAGTTCTCCAGCAGGATCTTGTCCTGGTCGGAGAAGATGCGATCATGCGCCCAGCCGCGCCACAGGTAGTAGTGGGCGCGGTCGAACAGTGCGGTGAACCAGCCGATTTTGCGGAAGCAGTTGATGTTGAAGCAGCGCGTGGTGTTCTCGTCGATGGGCACGGCCCATTGGATGAGGGCGTATTCGCCGTGCAGGCGGCCGACGAGAACCAAGCCGGGCAGCCAGACTTCCGACTGGTTGGCGATGCCATAGACTTTATGGGCCTTGGAGTTCTCGAAGCCGCGCACATTGCCGCGGCCGCGCGGCTTCATGAAGCGCCACCACTCATTGTTGGGGAACGTGCCGAGGCCGGGATACTCCGCGCTGGTGACGCCGCCGATGCGCTTAAAGGCCATGCCCTTGCCGTTGGGCAGGGGCTTGGGCTCGATGGTGAGGTTGAACGGGATCATCGGTTGGAAGAAGAGTTCCGGCGACTTCCGGTGCACGTATTGGGCGTGCTGGTCGTTGCCCCAATTGTCCACCAGCTGGCGCCAATTGCAGGCGTAGTCGGTGTACATGGGCATGTTGAAGAATTTGGACTGGTCGCCGACCCATTCGGGGACGTCTTCCTCCAGCTTGCTCGGCTCCATGCTGCCGGGCCAGAGCCAGATCATCTCGCCATGCTCGCGCACCGGGTAGTGGCGGATGGTGACCTTGCGGGTGATGGGCGCCTCGGGGCCATCCATGATGGCGGCGACGAGTTTGCCGTTGGCGCCATCAAACGTCCAACCATGGTAGGGGCAGCTGATGGTGCCGGTGCCCTTGTAGGCGCATTCGCCGAGCGAGAGCTTTACGCCGCGATGCGGGCAGCGATCCTCCAGCGCGTAGAGCTTACCGGCATCGCGATACAGCACGATGTCCTGGCCGCAGAGGCGGACGGCCTTGGGCTTCTGCTTCAGTTCAGACGCCGTGAGGATGGGGTACCAGTAATTCTCGAAGCCAAGCTTTGGGATGCCGTGCGCGCGGTAGGGCAGTTCAGCTGGGTCTTCGACGTCTTCGGTCCGGGCCATGGGGCCGCCTCTCCGTTCGCGCTGCGTGGAGAGGGTTAAGCAAAGGCTGTGCCAACAGAAGAATGCGTGATTTCAGGGCATTTGGGGGTGGTGAGTTGCGAGTGACGCGCATTGGCTATTCATATGCGCGCCACTTGGGCATGGTTTTGTCAGTCCAGCCGCTCATCCGGCGGGGCGATGGCGGTGGCCAGGTCACGCAGCAGCGGCTTGTTGGGCAGCGGGTCCAGCCGCATGTCGCGGGCTTCCAGCCGGGCGGTGCAGGCGTAGATGACCTTGCCGTCCAGCAGCATCATGCATTCCTTGCAGGCATTGGCGTTCAGGCAGGCGTAGCGGAAGGCCAGGGTGGGGTCGGCGCTGATGCGCAGGCGGCGGAGGGCGTCGAGGATGCTCTCGCCGGGCTCGAAGCTGAGGTCGAAGACATCGTGGCGCGGGGCTTCGCCCGGGCCGCCACGGCGGATGTGCAGGCGGGTGCTGGGCATCAGGCGAGTTCCAGATGGGTGGCGCCGGCGGGCAGGCGCAGCAGCAGGTTGCGTTCCCAGGCGGGGCTGAGGGCGGGAAAATCCTCCCGCTGATGAGCGCCACGGCTTTCAGTACGGGCGATGGCGCCGATGATGACAGCCTCGGCCACCAGCAGCATCTGGCGCAGGTCCAGCCAGTCCTGCCGGTTGAGGTCGTGCGGGATGCCGGGCGTGCCGGGTGGGGCGGTGCCGAGTTCGGCGGCGAGGGCGGCGAGGGCGGTGCTGGCCTGGTTGAGGCCGGCAGCGGTGCGGAAGGGGCCGACATGCTGCGCCATGAGGTGCTGCAGCCGGGCGACCAGGGCGGCGATATTGCGCATGGAGGCCGTGCTGCTCAGCAGCGCCAGGGCTGGGGCGGCGGCGGCGGGGTTGAAGGCGGGGGCGGGCAGGGCGGCGATGCGGGCGGCCTCGGCCCCGGCGATGCGGCCGAAGGCAAGGGCCTCGGTGATGGCATTGCCGGAGAGGCGGTTGGCGCCATTGGCGCCGCCCACGGCCTCACCGGCTGCCAGCAGGCCGGGCAGGTCGGTGCGCATGCGGGGATCAACGCGGATGCCGCCCATGTGGTAGTGGGCGATGGGTGAAACCTCGATGCAGTCGCGGGTGAGATCAATGCCATTGGCGGCCAGGCGGTCGATCACCGGACCGAAGGCGGCGCGCAGGGTGGCTTCCGGCACATGGGTGAAGCTGAGCCAGGCGCCGCCATTGGGCGAGCCGCGGCCAGCCTCGACTTCCTTGGTGATGGCGTAGGTGGCGAGGTCTCGGGTGGTGGAGTAGGTGCCGTCCTCGGCGTCGCCGCCCCAGCGTTCGACGAATTCCTGCATGGCGCCGTTCAGCAAGCGGCCGCCGAGCTTGTAGCGGAAGGGGTCCCACATGATGGGATCCATGCCGATGAGGCGCGGAGCCAGGTGGCCGATGGGGAAGAACTGGACGAATTCCATATCGATGAGGCGGGCGCCGGCACGGGCGGCCAGGGCGTAGCCGTCGCCCGACATGTTGGCGCTGGCGCTGTTGCGGGCATAGAGCCGGGTGAGGCCGCCGGTGGCGATGATGGTGGCGGGCGCGGCAATGGTGATGGGCTGGCCGGTGGCCACGTTCAGCGCCACGGCGCCGGTGACGGTGCCGTTTTGCACCACCAGATCCGTCACCAGGATTTCGCCGAGGCGGCGGATACCCTCCCCCTGGCGCTGCAACTGGGTGCGCAGCGTGCGGGAGACGGCGGGGCCGGTGGAGAGGAAATCGACATAGACGCAGCGGGCGCGGTCATGCCCCGGGGCCTGGACCTGGGCAAAGCCATTGCCCTGGCGCGCCCAGCCCACCTTCCAGTCATCCATTTCCAGGATGCATTCGGCGCCAACGCGGCAGAGCAGGGCGGCAAGCTCGGGGTCGCAGAGGCCACGGCCGGCGGCGAGGGTGTCGGCAAGGTGGTATTGCCAATGGTCGCCGGGGCCGACGGCGGCGGCCACCGTCATCTGCGCCATGACCGTGGCGCCGCCGCGGCCGATGAGGCTGCGGTCGAGCAGGAGGACGCTGCCGGCGCCGTGGCGAGTCGCCTCAATGGCGGCGAGCATGCCAGCGGCGCCGGAGCCGATGATGAGCACATCGGCGGTGAGATGCCGGGGAAGACCGGCCAGGTTTTCAGAAATGGGAGGGTTCCCCGGTTGGAGTGGTGGCTTCAGTCAAGCCGGATGTTGCCGGCGCGCACAACCCGGCCCCAGGCGGCTTGCTCGGCCACCACCAGGGCGGCGAGTTGCTCCGGGGTTTGCGGGTCGGCCAATGCGGCCTGGGCGCGCAGGACGTCCTGCATCATGGGGGATTGCAGGGCGGTGCGCAGCGCGGCGTTGAGCTTGGCGACGACCGGCGCCGGGGTGCGGGCCGGGGCGAACAGCGCCTGGAAGATGGAGACGGTGAGAGCGACTCCCGATTCCTGCAGGGTGGGGATTTGCGGCAGCAGCGAAAGCCGCTGCGGCGCCAAGGTGGCGAGGACGCGGACCACGCCGTCACGGGCCAGGGCCTCGGCGGCGCCGGCGGGCAGCACCATGCTGTCCACCTGGCCGGCGGCCAGGGCCTGGGCGGCGGGGGCGGCGCCGGTGTAGGGCACGTGCAGCAGCTCGATGCCCGCCACTTCGGCCAGGCGCAGCATGGCGATTTGCGAGACGCTGCCAACACCCCAGCTGGAATGGGTGAGGGCGCCGGGGCGGGCCTTGGCGGCGGCGATGAAGCCCCGCAGGTCCGTGATGCTGCGCTGCGAGGGACCAACGGCCAGGGCCAGCGGCACATTGGTGATGTTGCTGATCGGGGCGAAGTCGGTATTCGCGTTGTAGGGCAGGTTCTGCATGGCGGCCGGGTTGACCGCGTGGGTATCGGTAACGCCCAGCAGCAGGGTCAGGCCATCGGGCGTGGCGCGGGCCACCAGATTGGCGCCGATGCTGCCATTGGCGCCGGCGCGGTTTTCCACCACCACGGTTTGGCCAAGCGCGGTGCCCATGGGCTGGGCCACGGCGCGGGCGAGGATGTCGGTGATGCCGCCGGGGTTGTAGGGCACCACGATACGGATGGAACCGGCGGGCAGGCTGGCGGCGGTTTGCGCCAGCGCCGGGGCGGCAGTGAGGGCGGCCAGGGCAGCGCCAAGGGAACGACGGTTCAACATGATGAAGCTCTCCACAAGTTTGCCTGTGAAGTGCTGGCCTTCTTCCCTGCACCCGATATGGCAGCGCCCGGCGGTGGCGTGAAGGGGCCGAAATTGGGGGTTGGAAAAAATGCTGAAAATACCGGCGGAAAGTCGGTTGACACCCCCCGGCTGCCGCCATAGAAACCGCCCCCTGTCGAGGGCGGGTGTAGCTCAGTTGGTTAGAGCGCCGGCCTGTCACGCCGGAGGTCGCGGGTTCGAGCCCCGTCACTCGCGCCACGACAGAAACGCACACGGCGCTGGTTCCACAAGGGACCGGCGCCGTTGCCGTTTATGGGGTATTTTTAACCGCCCCCCTTGAAAACCTGCAATTCCCTGCCGGAAAGTCATCTGCCCCCCTATGGCGAAGCGGGCGGGGCGCGAGTATTGTCCCGCCGCACTGCACCCCAGGATTCCGGGGTGGCGGTGGTATTGAAGGGCGAAGCAAGCATGACCCAGCCGCTGCTGGCCGAATACTTCCCGATTTTGGTGTTCCTCGGCATTGCCGTTGGCATCGCGGGCTCGATGGTGGCGGGCAGCTACCTGCTGGCGCGGCAGAAGCCGAACGCCGAGAAGCTGTCCACCTATGAATGCGGCTTCGAGCCGTTCGAGGATACCCGGCACCGCTTTGACGTGCGGTTCTATCTGGTGGCCATCCTGTTCATCATCTTCGACCTGGAAGTGGCCTTCCTGTTCCCCTGGGCGGTGGCGCTGAAGGATATCGGCTGGCTGGGCTTTGGCAGCATGATGGGCTTCCTGGGCGTGCTGACCGTTGGCTTCGTTTATGAATGGCGCAAAGGCGCCCTGGATTGGGAGTGACGCGATGAGCGGCAACACCGACATCGCCTGGAACCGCGAGGCGCTGCTCCCCGGAGCGGCGCAGGACGCGGTGCTCAAGGGCGTCACCGGCGAGATCGAGGACAAGGGCTTCGTCGTCGCCAATATCGACAAGGTGGTGAATTGGGCCCGCACGGGCAGCCTGTGGCCGATGACCTTCGGCCTGGCCTGCTGCGCGGTGCCGATGATCCACGCCTATATGGCGCGGTACGACCTTGACCGCTTCGGCATCATTCCGCGCGGGTCGCCCCGGCAGAGCGATGTGATGATTGTGGCGGGCACGCTGACCAACAAAATGGCCCCGGCGCTGCGCAAGGTTTATGACCAGATGAGCGAGCCGCGCTGGGTTATCAGCATGGGCAGCTGCGCCAATGGCGGTGGCTACTACCACTACAGCTACAGTGTGGTGCGCGGCTGCGACCGCATTGTGCCGGTGGATGTGTATGTGCCGGGCTGCCCGCCGACCGCCGAAGGGCTGGTCTATGGCATCATGCAGCTTCAGAAGAAGATCCGGCGGACGGGGACCATTCTGCGTGGCTGAGAACCTGGAAGAAGCGGGCGCGGCGCTGGTCGCGGCCCTGCCGGCCGGTGCGGTCGAATCGGTGAGCGTGGCCCGTGGCGCGGAACTGGTGCTGCGGCTGAAGCGCGAGAGCCTGGTGGCGGCGGCGCTGGCGTTGCGCGATGCCTGCGGCTTTGAGCAACTGATGGATATTGCCGGCACGGACTGGCCGGATAAGCCGCAGCGGTTTGAGCTGGTTTACAACCTGCTGAGCCTTTCGCGGAACCTGCGGGTGACGTTGATTGTGGCGACGGATGAGGCGACTCCGGTGGCGAGCCTGTGCGGCGTTTGGCCGGCGGCGACGTGGTATGAGCGCGAAGCCTGGGACATGTACGGCGTGGTGTTCAGCGGCCAGTCCGATCTGCGGCGGCTGCTGACCGATTACGGCTTTGAGGGCCACCCGCTGCGCAAGGACTTTCCGCTGACCGGCTATGTGGAGGTGCGCTACGACGAGGAGCGCAAGGCCGTGGTGTATGAGCCGGTGAAGCTGACGCAGGATTTCCGCAGCTTTGACTTCATGAGCCCGTGGGAAGCGATGACCACACTGCCGGGCGACGAGAAGGTTCACCTCAACCGGATTGAGGGGAGCAAGCCATGAGCGTAACCCTGCAGGGCGACGAGCCCACCCGCACGATTGAGGTGGATAGCCACACCATCAATTTCGGCCCCCAGCATCCCGCGGCGCATGGCGTGCTGCGGTTGATCCTGGAAATGAAGGGCGAGATGGTGGAGCGCGCCGATCCGCATATCGGGCTGCTGCATCGCGGCACCGAGAAGCTGATTGAGCACAAGACCTATCTTCAGGCGCTGCCCTATATGGACCGCCTGGATTATGTGAGCCCGATGGCGATGGAGCATGCCTTCGCGCTGGCGACCGAAAGGTTGCTGGGCGTGGAGGGCGATGTGCCGCTGCGAGCGCGCTATATTCGCGTGCTGTTCAGCGAGTTGACGCGGTTGCTGAACCACCTGCTGAACATCACCACCTATGCGCTGGACTGCGGTGCCATTACGCCGGCGCTGTGGGGCTTTGAGCAGCGCGAACACCTGCTGGAATTCTACGAGGCGGTGGGCGGCAGCCATTACCATGTGAACTACTTCCGCCCCGGCGGCGTGGCGAAGGATCTGCCGGCGGGCCTGGAAGATCGGATTGGCAAATGGGCGCAGGCCTTCCCGAAATTCCTGGATGACCTGGGTGGGCTGCTGACCGACAACCGCATCTTCAAGCAGCGCACGGTTGACGTGGGCATCATGACCGCCGAGCAGGCGATGGAATGGGGCTTCAGCGGCCCCTGCCTGCGCGCTTCCGGCGTGCCGTGGGATTTGCGCAAGAGCCAGCCCTATGAAGTGTATGACCGGATGGAGTTCGACATTCCGGTGGGCCGCCAGGGCGACTGCTACGACCGCTACCTGGTGCGCATGATGGAGATGCGGCAGAGCCTTCGCATCATCGACCAGTGCCTGAACCAGATGAAGCCCGGGCCGGTGAAGTTGCAGGACAACAAGATCTCGCCGCCGAAGCGCGGTGAGATGAAGCGGTCGATGGAATCGCTGATCCACCACTTCAAGCTGTACACTGAGGGCTATCACGTGCCGGCCGGCGCCACCTATTCGGTGGTGGAAGCGCCGAAGGGTGAGTTTGGCGTGTACATGGTGGCAGACGGCAGCAACAAGCCATACCGCTGCAAGATCCGCGCGCCGGGTTACGCGCACCTCCAGGCGATGGAAGTGCTTTCGAAGGGCCACATGTTGGCCGAC
>CANFIE010000105.1 GCA_947446625.1 Acetobacteraceae bacterium
ACCAGGGTGTTGCGCCATTCGGGGATGGCGGCCATTTCGCCGCGGAACAGGTTGGCGCGGGCCTCGATCTGGTGGTCCGGCTCCTCGATCACCGGCCACCAGATCTCGTCCAGGTGCGACATGTCGAGCTGCGGCCAGGCGCGGGCGAGTTCGGTGGTGGGGGTGCCGATGTCGCAGGTGAAAGCGTAACGCTCGCGTACCTGGGGGGTGACGATGATAGGCAGCTTCAGGCGTTCCGCCACGATGCTGGCGGTTTGCAGGGCGCGGGTATAGGGCGAGCACAGGATGCGCTGCAGCCCCTCATGCGCCAATTCCTCGGCGGCGGTGGCGGCCTGCTGGTGGCCCAGCGGGGTCAATTTGGGGTCGGGGATGCCTGGGTCGCGTTTCGTGGCGGTGAAATGCAGGTTGAACTCGCTCTGGCCGTGGCGCAGCAAAATCATGGGCGTGGTTCCAACCTGGACAGGGATTGGGCGATAGCCGCCCCCGCGCCGGCCTGCAAGTGCCCGCCGCCGTTGCGGTTGGGGCGCGGTGCCCCTATCTAAGCATTGAAAGATGGAGTGCATTTCATGTCGGGCGGTACGGTTGAACTCATCCTGTTCGGCATGGTCGCGGCTTTTCTGGTGCTGCGGCTGCGCAGCGTGCTGGGCAAGCGCACCGGGTATGAACGCCCGGCGGAGCCGCTGACGCCGGCCAATGGCGCCCCGCGCCCGGCCGATGCCATGGTGAAGCGCCCGGGCCAGCCCCAGGCGCAGGCGCAGACCCTGCGCGAGGTGCCGGACCCCGGCAGTCCGGCCGGGCAGGCGCTGGCGCGGATTGTGGCGGTGGACCGGGCGTTTGACCCGAACCGCTTTCTGGATGGGGCCGAGGGCGCCTTCCGCATGATTGTGGGCGCCTTTGCCGCTGGCGACCGCGCCACGCTGAAGCCGCTGCTGAGCGAGGACAGCTATGCCGGCTTCGAGGCCGCGATCAGCGCCCGGGAGCAGGCCGGCGAGACCCAGCGCACCGAATTGCGCGCGGTGACCGAGCTGGCGATTGACGCGGCGGAGCTGCGCGGCACCACGGCGGATGTGACGGTGCGGTTCGTGACCGACCAGATCAACATCACCATGGCGCGGGATGGCTCGGTGGCGCATGGCCATGATGCGGTGACCGAGCTGCGCGATTTGTGGACCTTCCAGCGCGATCTGCAGTCGGCCGACCCGACCTGGCGGCTGGTGGGCACCCGCAGCGTTTGAGGCCTGGCGATGAATGTGATGCTGGCGGACGCCACGAGCCAATTGGAGGCCGCCGCCCACGCGGCGCGTGAGGCCGCGGGTGCCGTGGCCCGGGCGCCGCGGGCGGTGAAGGACCAGGCGCTGCTGGCGGCGGCGGCGGCGCTGCGGGCGCGGCAGGCGGCGATTCTGGCGGCGAATGCGGCTGACCTGGCCGGGGCGCCGGGTCTCAGCCCGGCCTTTGTGGACCGGCTGACGCTGAACCCGGCCCGGGTTGAGGCGATGGCGCGCGGCCTGGAGGAAGTGGCGGCGCTGCCGGACCCGGTGGGCCGGGTGCTGGCGGAATGGCAGCGGCCGAACGGGCTGGTGATGCGCCGGGTGGCGCAGCCGCTGGGCGTGATCGGCATGATCTTCGAGAGCCGGCCGAATGTGACGGCGGATGCCGCCGCGCTGTGCCTGAAATCCGGCAATGCGGTGATTCTGCGCGGCGGGCGGGAAAGCCTGCACAGTGCCGGCGCGATTTCTGCTTGTTTGGCCGAAGGGCTGGTTGCCGCCGGCTTGCCGTTGGCCGCCCTGCAGGTGGCCCAGACAGCCGACCGCGCCTTTGTGGGGGCCATGCTGCGGGCGGCGGGGTTGATCGACCTGATCATTCCGCGCGGCGGCAAGGGGCTGGTGACGCGGGTGCAGGAGGAAAGCCGGGTGCCGGTGCTGGCGCATGCCGAAGGGCTTTGCCACACCTACGTGCATGCCGCCGCCGACCCGGCCATGGCGCGCAGCGTGCTGGCCAACGCCAAGATGCGCCGGACCGGCGTGTGCGGCGCCACCGAGACGCTGCTGATTGACGCCGCCATTGCGCCGGCCCTGCTGCCGCTGCTGGTGGCGGATCTCTCCGGGTTGGGCTGTGGGTTTCGGGCGGATGCGCGGGCGCGGGCGATCTGCCCCGAATTGCCCGAGGCGAGCGAGGCGGATTTCGGCACGGAATGGCTGGACGCGGTGCTGAGCGTGGCCGTGGTGGATGGGGTTGGGGCGGCGCTCCAGCATATCCGGCGCTTTGGCAGCGAGCATACCGAGGCGATCATCACCGAGGATGCCGAGGTGGCGGCACAATTCCTCAACGGGCTGGATAGCGCGGTGGGGATGTGGAACGCCTCCACCCAGTTCTGCGACGGCGGTGAGTTTGGCTTTGGCGCCGAGATCGGCATTGCCACTGGCCGCCTGCATGCCCGTGGCCCGGTGGGGTTGGAGCAGCTTTGCACTTACCGCTACCATGTGCTCGGGACGGGCCAGACCCGCCCCTAACAACATATGGGGGATGCGCCGATGCGCCGCTTTGTGATGCTTGCCGCCGCCAGCCTGGCGCTGGCTTCGCCCGCCCTGGCCGCCTGCCCGGATGAGACCGAGGTGGCCGCCATGGCCGGGGCGCTGAGCAGCGGGCGCATTGCCGAACCCTTCTCTCCGCCGCTGACCATGGCCGATGCCGAATGCGCCCGCGACCGGCTGGCGCCGCTGCTGGCGCAGCATTTTGGCCGGGCGGTGGGCTACAAGGTGGGTGCCGCCGGCGAGGCGACGCAGCGCCGCTATGGCCTGCCCGGGCCGGTATGGGGCGTGCTGTTTGCCAGCGCGCTGCAAACCCGCAGCGGGGCGACCGTGGCGCTGACCCCGGCGCTGGCTGGCCTGAGCGTGGAAGCCGACCTGCTGGTGCGGGTGCGCGATGCGGGCATCAACCGCGCCGGGCGCGACCATGTGGCGCTGCTGCGGCATCTGGATCAGGTGATCCCCTTCATCGAATTGCCGCGTGCCGGCGTGGCCCGGGTGCCGGATGGCATCGCGCTGGTTTCGGTGAACGTGTCCTCGCGCCTGGGCGTGGTGGGGCGGGCGATTCCGGTGCGGGCCGATGCCGATTTCGCCGCCCGGCTGGGCAGCATGGTGGTGACCTTCCATGATGATGACCGGCAGATTGCGCGCGAGACCGGCGCCACGCTGCTGGGCCACCCGCTGAACGCGCTGGCCTACCTGGTGGAAGCGCTGGCCAAGGAGGGCAAGCAGCTGAAGGCGGGGGACATCGTCTCGCTGGGCGGGTTTGCGCCTTCGGTGCCGGCCGTGGCGGGGCACCGCTATGAGCAGCGCTACGAGGGGTTGGGTGCCGAGACGATCAGCGTTTCGGTGCGGTTCCGCTGAGGCTGGCGCCTGGCCCCTGGGGCGACCGTCGGCGGGGCCGGATTGGCCTGCTGGGCGGCAGCTTCAACCCGGCCCATGCCGGGCACCGCCATGTGGCGGACCATGCCCGGCGCGCGCTGGGGCTGGATGCGGTGTGGCTGCTGGTTTCGCCCGGCAACCCGCTGAAGCCGGCGCGGGGCATGGCGCCCTTTGCCGAAAGACTGGCCAGCGCCCGGCGGATTGCCGGCGGGCCGGTGCTGGCCACCGATGTGGAGGCGCGGTTGGGCAGCCGCTTCACGGTGCGGACCTTGGCGCTGCTGCGCCGGCGCTTTCCGCTGGTGCGGTTTGTGCTGCTGGTGGGGGCGGATATTCCCACCCAGCTACCACGCTGGAAACGCTGGAAACATATGCTGCGCCACACGCCGCTGGCGGTGCTGCCGCGCCCCGGGGAGACGCGGCGGGCGCTGGCCGGGCAGGCGATGCATCGGATGGCGCGGTGGCGAAAGCGTCCGCGGGCTTTGCTCGGCGGGCCAGACATGCCACATGCACCCTGGTGCCTGATCCCCGCCCGGGAGCATCCTGCCTCCGCCACCGCAATTCGTGAGGCGCTGGCCAGGCTCATCGACATGCCCAGGAGGCAGCCATAGCCCGCACACCCAAAACCCCGGCCACGGGCGACGCCCCCAAGCCGCGCAAAACCGCCACCCCCCGCAGCGTGCCGAAGGCGCGCTCGGCCGGCGACGAGATGGACGAGAAGCCGAAGCGCGCCCGTGCGGTGAAGCCGGCGGCGGCGAAGGCCGAGAAGCCGAAGGCGGCTGCGAAGGCAGCGCCGGCCAAGGCGGCCCCGAAGGCTGCTGCGAAGGCGGCGGCGAAAGCTGCGCCGAAGGCCCCGGCCAAGGCTGCTGCGGCGAAGGCCGCGCCCAAGGCGACGAAGCCGGTAGCGAAGGCTGCTGGCAAGCCGGCCGCGAAAGCTGCTCCGAAGGCTGCGCCCAAGGCTGCGCCCAAGGCTGCCGCGAAGGCGGCAGCGAAGGCCGCGCCCAAGGCCGCGGCGAAGCCTGCTGCGAAGGCAGCACCGGCCAAGCCGGCAGCGAAGCCCGCCGCCAAGGCTGCGGCCAAGCCGGCCAGCAAGGCCACCGCCAAGCCGGCGGCCAAGGCGCCGAAGCCCTTGGCCAAGGCCGCGCCGCAGGTAACCGCCACGCCGCGCGCCACCAAGCCCAAAGCCGCCCCCGCCGCCGCCAAGGTGAGCAAGGCCGCCTTCGTGGCCGGGCCGGATGCCGAGGCCAAGCCGAAGCGGGCCGCCAAGAAGCGCGAGAAGGTGACGCCTGACCGGCTGGAACAGCTGGTGGCCGCTGCTCGGGCCAGCCTGGAAGATGACAAGGCCGAGGATATCGTGGTGCTGGACGTGACCGGGCGGGCCAGCTTCGCTGACCGGCTGATCATCGCCACCGGCCAGGTGGAGCGGCAGATCCAGGCCATGGCGACGCATCTGGACGACGCCCTGGCGAAGATTGGGTTGAAGCTGCGGCGCGACAATATCCAGGCCAGCCCGGATTGGGTGTTGATCGATTGCGGCGACCTGATCGTGCATCTGTTCAAGCCTGAGGCGCGCGAGACCTATGCGCTGGAGCGCATGTGGGGGCCGGGCAGCCCGGCGGGGGCCGACAGTTAAGAACTGGCGGTTACTGGCGGTCGGGCGGCTGAAACCAGGGCCGGAGGCCGAGCTGTTCGGGCTGTACAACGCCAGGCTGCGGCCGCCACTGGCTGTGGTGGAGGTGCCGGAGGCGCGGGGTTCGGCCGCCGAGGTGCGGCGGCGCGAGGGCCAGGCGCTGCTGGCGGCGCTGCCCGAGGGCGCGCTGCTGGTGGCGATGGATTTGGGCGGCCTGGCGCCGACCAGCGAGGCTCTGGCCGGGCTGTATGAGCGCTGGGAGACCAGCGGCAAGGCGCTGGCCTTTGTGATTGGCGGCGCCGAGGGGCTGGACCCCGCAGTGCTGGAGCGGGCGCAGCAGCGGCTTTCATTGGGGCCGATGACCTGGCCGCATTTTCTGGTGCGCGGGTTGCTGGCCGAGCAATTGTACCGGGCGCAGGCGATACGGGCCGGGCATCCGTATCACCGGGCGTGGCGGCCATAGGCGGTTGGCGCCACGGATAAGGCTGCTACTCTGCGGGCAACCGAGGAGTTCTGCGCGTGGCGTTCAAGTCAACGAAGTCATACATCGCCAGTCGTGACCTGGAAGTGGCGGTGAACGCCGCCGTGGCCTTGCAGCGCCCCCTGCTGGTGAAGGGCGAGCCCGGCACCGGCAAGACCGTGCTGGCGCATGAAGTGGCCGCCGCGCTGGGGATGCCGCTGATTGAGTGGCACATCAAATCCACCACCAAGGCGCAGCAGGGGCTGTACGAATACGACGCGGTGAGCCGGCTGCGCGATGGCCAGCTTGGCGATGAGCGCGTGCACGACATTGGCAACTACATTGTGCGCGGCAAGCTGTGGGAAGCCTTTGAAAGCGAGCAGCAATGCGTGCTGCTGATCGATGAGATCGACAAGGCGGATATCGAGTTTCCGAACGACCTGCTGCTCGAACTCGACCGCATGCAGTTCTACGTTTACGAAACCCGCAAGACCGTGGTGGCGCGGCAGCGGCCGGTGGTGATCATCACCAGCAACAATGAGAAGGAGCTGCCGGACGCATTCCTGCGGCGCTGCTTCTTCCACTACATCCGCTTCCCGGACCGGGAGACGATGGAAATGATTGTGCAGAGCCACTTCCCTGACGTGAAGCAGGAACTGGCGCGCGAGGCGCTGAACGTGTTCTTCCAGATTCGCAGCGTGGGCGAGCTGAAGAAGAAGCCGGCGACCAGCGAGTTGCTGGACTGGCTGAAGCTGCTGATGATTGAGGACCTGCCGCCCGAGGTGCTGCGCAGCGCCGACAGCAAGGTGGTGTTGCCGCCGCTGCATGGCGCGCTGCTGAAGAACGAGCAGGATGTGCATCTGTTCGAGCGGCTGGCCTTCCTCTCGCGCCGCCAGCCGCAGCGGTAGGGCGGTGTTCTCCACCTTCATCCTGGCGCTGCGCACGGCGGGGCTGCCGGCCTCCATCACCGAGCATCTGGCGCTGCTGAGCGCCATGCGCGCCGGCGTGGCCGATTACAGCGTGGAAGATTTTTACTTTCTGGCGCGGGCCACGCTGGTGAAGGATGAGCGGCACCTCGATAGGTTTGATCGGGTGTTCGCCGAGGTGTTCAAGGGGCTGGAGACGCCGCCCGGCGAGGACCAGGAGCTGATGCAGCAACTGCCGGAGGAATGGCTGCGCAAGCTTTCCGAGAAGTTGCTGAGCGATGAAGAGAAGAAGCTGATTGAGGCCGCCGGTGGCTTTGAGAAGCTGATGGAGATGCTGAAGCAGCGCCTGGCCGAGCAGAAGGGCCGGCACCAGGGCGGCAGCAAGTGGATTGGCACCGCCGGCACCAGCCCCTTCGGCGCGCATGGCTTCAACCCCGAAGGCGTGCGGATTGGCCAGGACAAGTCGCGCAATCGGACCGCGGTGAAGGTGTGGGACAAGCGCGAGTTCAAGGACCTGGACGGTGATGTGGAGCTTGGCACCCGCACCATGAAGCTGGCGCTGCGCCGGCTGCGGCGCTTTGCCCGCCAGGGCGCGGCGACCGAGCTGGATATTGGCGGCACCATCAAGGCGACCGCGAATAACGCCGGCAGCCTGGATTTGAAGATGGTGCCGGAGCGGCACAATGCGGTGAAGGTGCTGCTGCTGTTGGATATCGGTGGCAGCATGGATGACCATGTGATGGCCTGCGAGGAGCTGTTCAGCGCCATCCGCACCGAGTTCAAGCACCTGGAGCACTATTACTTCCACAACTGCGTCTATGAAAAACTGTGGAAGAACAACCGGCGCAGGAAGGATACCGAGACCACCACCTGGGACCTGCTGCGGACCTATGGCCCCGACTACAAGCTGATCCTCGTTGGGGATGCGGCGATGGCGCCCTACGAGGTGGTGAACCCGGGCGGCAGCGTGGAGCATTGGAACGAGGAAAGCGGCAAGGTGTGGATGGGCCGGCTGACGCGGCATTTTCGCCGCAGCGCCTGGCTGAACCCGGTGCCGCAGGACCAGTGGCGCTACAGCGCCTCCACCGGCTTGCTGAGCGAGGCGATGGAAGGGCGGATGTTTCCGCTGACGCTGGAAGGGCTGGACGGGATGACGCGGGAATTGGCGCGGTAGGTCACGCTGGCTTTTCGGCCAACCAAAGCGGGTCCTTCAGCTTTTTCAGGAAGGCGGCGTGGGCGGCGGCTTCCTCGTCGCTCACGCTGATGAGGCGCGGGGTGCGGGCGCCTTGCAGCCCGGCGATTTCCGCGATGGGGGCGACGCCGGCGGTGGCGGTGAGGGCCAGACCGGTTTGCCGGCCGCCCATGAGTTCCAGATAGACCTGGGCGAGCAATTGCACGTCGAGCAGCGCGTTGTGGGTGGTGCGCTGGCTGAGGTCGATGTCGAAGCGGCGGCAGAGTGCGTCCAGGCTGTTCGGCATGCCGGGGAAGCGCTTTTTGGCCAGCACCAGGCTGTCGATCATGCGGGCGCGGTCGAGCGGCGGGCGGCCACAGCGGAAGAATTCCGCGTCAAGGAAGCCGAAGTCGAAGGGCGCGTTGTGGGCGATGATGGGCGCATCGCCGATGAAGGCCAGCAGGTCGGCCGCGATGTCGGCGAATTTCGGCTGGCCCTGCACGTCGAAGCTGGTGAAGCCGTGGACCTTGCTGCTGTCGGCGGGAATGTCGCGCTCGGGGTCGATCAGGCGGCGGAATTCCTGACCGGTGGGCATGAGGTTGAAGATCTCAATGGCCGCGACTTCCAGCACGCGATCGCCGGTGAGGGGGTCGAAGCCGGTGGTTTCGGTATCGAGGACGATTTGGCGCGTCATGCGCGGAGTTCCCTGACCAGGTGGCGGATGGCGCGGTCGGCGCTGTGGCGGGAGAGGTTGGTGTGCACGATGTAGTCGGCGCGGCGGCGCTTTTCGGCATCGGGCATTTGGCGCGAGAGGATGTAGGCCAGGCGCTCCGGCGTCATGCCCGGGCGGCGGAGGACGCGCCAGCGCTGTACGGCGGCGGGGGCGGTGACCACCAGGATTTTGTCGCAGCGCTTGTGGCCGCCGCCCTCGAACAGCAGGGGGACATCCAGCACCACCAGGGTTTTGCCGGCGCGGCGGGCGCTGGCGTTGAAGCGGCGCTCGGCATCGCGCACCAGGGGGTGGATGATGCGTTCCAGGGTTTTCAGCGCCGCCGTATTGCCCAGCACGGCGCGGCGCAGGGCTTCGCGGTCCACCCGGCCTTCGCGCACCGTACCGGGGAAGGCGGCGCCGATGGGGGCGACGGCGCGGCCGCCCTTGGCTTGCAGGGTGTGGACGGCGGCGTCGGCGTCAAACACCGGTACGCGCAGGCGGCGGAAGCTGGCGGTGGCGGTGGACTTGCCCATGCCGATGCCGCCGGTGAGGCCCAATATTTTCATGGCTTGTTGCGCCGCGGATTCACGCTCCGCTCCTCGGCCGCATGGCGGCCTGCGGTGCTGCACGATCCGAGGCGGGGATATCCCCGCCGACGAAGGCTTCGAGCTCGGCATCCACCACCGGGTCTGGCCCGAACCAGTGCTGGAAGCCGGGGCGGGCCTGGTGCAGCAGCATGCCGAGGCCGCCCACCGCCGCGAGGCCACGGGCGCGGGCGGCGGCCAGCAGCGGGGTTTCCAGCGGGACATAGACGATATCGGCCACCACGGCGCTGGTGGGCAGGGCGGCAAGGTCCACCACTAGCGGCGGCTGGCCCTGCATGCCGAGCGAGGTGGTGTTGACCAGCAGCGCGGCGCTGGCCAGCGGCGGGGTGGTGGCGACGCGGATGGGGCCGCCGACCTCGCGCGCCAGGGCCTCGGCGCGGGCCGGGGTGCGGTTGACCAGCACGACTTCCGGCACACCGGCTTCCAGCAGCGCCACGGCAATGGCGCGGGCCGAGCCGCCGGCGCCCAGCAGCACCGCCGGGCCGGCGCTGGCCTGCCAGCCGGGGGCCTGCTGGCGCAGGTTTTCCAGGAAGCCGAAGCCATCCGTATTGCTGCCGAGGATGCGGCCTTCGCGGAAGACCAGGGTGTTCACCGCGCCCATGCGGCGGGCGGTGGGGTGGACTTCGTCGCAGATGGCGAAGGCGGCTTCCTTGTGCGGGATGGTGACGTTGGCGCCCTGGAAGCCAAGCGCGACCAGGCCGCGAATGGCGGTGGCGAAATGCTCGGGCGCCACCGGCAGGGGCACATAGGCGCCGTCAATGCCGTGGCGTTGCAGCCAGAGGCCGTGCAGGCGCGGGGAGCGGGAATGTGCCACGGGCCAGCCGAGAATGCCCGCGAGCCGTGCCTTGCCGGAGAGGATTGCCATGGCGCTGGCTTATCGGTGCGCCAGAATTTCGTCCAGCGCCGGCACCAGATAGTGCTTCAGCGTGGCGAAATCCTCCGACATCGGGAAATGGCCGAGGCCGTGCATGATGGTGGCCCGCGCCCCGGGAATGGCGGCGGCGGTGGCCTGGGTGTCCGCGGCGGTGCAGGAATAGTCGTAGTCGCCGGTCAGCAGCACCACGGGGCATTCCTGCGTGTTGATGCGGCCGAGCTTGGGGCGGAGGTCGCCATCGGTTTTGTAGAAGTGCAGGTCGCCTTTGAACACGCCCGGGCCGCCCTGCATGTAGTGCCAGAGGGTCTCGAAGCGGCTGGCTTCCGGCGATTTGGGGCTGACCAGGCCGGAGACGACGCTGGAGCAGACCTCGCCGCCATGGATGCGCGGGTGGTGCAGGTAGCTGATATCGTAATAGGGGCTGAGGAAGGCGCCGCTTTGCAGGCCGATGACGCCGCCGAGTTCGGTGCCGTGTTCGGCGGCGAGGTCCAGCA
>CANFIE010000106.1 GCA_947446625.1 Acetobacteraceae bacterium
AAGGAGCCCACATTCCCCGGCGGCGAAACCACACCGGCTTCCAGCGGCACCACCTCGGCAATGGCGCCACCGGCCGTTACCGCCACCGGCAGCCCACGCGCCAGCGCCTCGGCGGCGGCCATGCCATAGCCTTCCCAATGCGTCGCCAGCGCGAACACATCGGCCCGCGCATACAGCGCATCCAACTCGGCGCCGGTCACTTCCCCGGCGAAGGTCACGCGCCGCGCCACGCCCAATTCCTCGGCCAGCGCGCGCAGCCCATGGGCATGCACCTTGTCGCGCTCACCGCCCACAATGGTCAGCGTCCACTCCACATCCGCCACGCCGGCCAGGCTGCGGATCAGCACATCATGCCCCTTGCGCGGCGTCAGCGTGCCCACGCTCAGCACCGCCACCCCTGGCCCGCCGCTGCCGGCCGAGCGCGGCGCCGCATCGGTGCCCGGCTCCACCACGCCAATGCGCTCCGGCGCCACGCCAAAATCCTGCGCCAACCGCGTGGCCGTGTGCTGGTGCGTCGCGATCAGCCGGGCGCAGCCATTGAACAGCATGGTCTCCGCCGCCCGCAGTTGCGCGTAATCCGTCTCGCTATAGCCCGGCTCCAACGCCGTGGGATGATGGATCAGCGCCACCACCCGCCGCAGCACCATGGTCCGCGCTAGCGGCGCGAAGGCCGGCAGGCACAAGCCATCCACCACAATGCGCGTGCCGGCGGGCAGGCTGTCCAGCGCGGCGCGGGCGCTTGCCTCGGCCACATCATCGGCCAGCGGATGCCGCCCGGCCAATTCCACCACCCGCACCTGGTGCCCGGCGGCGCGCAGCCCCTCCACCATGCGCCGGTCATAGATGTAGCCGCCGCTCACCTGGTCGAACGGCCCTGGCACGATGAGCGCGATGCTCAAGGGCGGCCGATTCAGCTCTCCGCGCCCTTCGGCGCTTCGACCATCGGGCGCCATGTCAGATATCGCCCTCGAAGCTCGCCCAGGCATTCGGGCTCTCGCGCAACGTCACCTTCAACCCGGTCACGCCCACGCCCTGGTTGCCCAGCTTGCCCGCCTTCACGCTGGCCGCCAGCTGCTGGTGAATGAACCGGCACAGATATTCCGTGGTGGTGTTCTTGCCGGCATGCTCGGGCATCGCGTCCAGGTTCTGATAGTTCAGCGCCCCCAGCACCACGCCCAGTTCCTGCTTCGCCAGCCCGATATCCACCAGCAGCCCCAGCGCATCAATGTCGGGGGCGCGAAACTCCGCTTCCACCACGAAAGTGGCGCCGTGCAGCTTCTGCGCCGGGCCGAATTCCTCACCCCGGAAGCTGTGCGCGATCATGATGTGGTCGCTGACGGTCAGGCTGAACATGCGGGTCATACCTTATATATAGGAAACAACAGGGCAGAGGCCGGGCGCATCCGGCGCCAGCAAGCCGGGCAGGGCGGTCGGCAGCGCCTCAAACGCCACATCCGGCCCCAGCAAGGCATCAAGCCGCGCATCGCCAAGCAATTCCAGCGCCAGCGCCAGGCGTTGCCCATGCGTGCGCCGGCCGCGCATCACGCTGGCCACCTGGCCCACCTGGGTGGAAATCAACCGCAGCCGCCTGGCATGAAACCCTTCACCCAGCGGCAGCGCCACCTCGGCATCGCCATACCAGCTGGCTTCCACCACACGGCCTTCAAAGCCGCAGCAGCGCAGCGCCAATCGCAGCCCGGCCTGGTTGGCGCTGGCATGCACCACCAAATCCCGCTCGCCCGGCGCCGCATCCGGCAACACGAAGCGCGCCCCAAAGCTTTCCACCAGCGCCGCGCGCCCGGCATTCACGTCGCACACCGCCACATCGGCGCCCGCCACCCGCGCCAGCAAATAGGCACTGAGCAAGCCCACCACCCCGGCGCCCACCACCAGCACGCGTTCACCCACCAGCGGCGCCGCGTCCCACAGCACATTCACCGCGGTTTCCATATTCGCCGCCAGCACCGCCCGCCTTGAAGGCACCGCATCCGGCACCGGCACGCACATGCCCTCGGGCGCCACGAACACGTCCTGATGCGGATGCAGGCAGAACACCCTTTGCCCATCATCACGCAGCCCCACGGCGCTGTAGCCATACTTCACCGGAAACGGAAACGCCCCGCCCATCAACGGCGCCTGCATCACCGGCCATTGGCTCTCCGGTACGCGCCCGGCCAGCACCAGCCGCTCAGTCCCGCGCGAGACACCACTGAACAGCGCCCGCACCCGGCACTCCTCCGCGCCCGGCACCCGCTCGGCCTCGGCCCTGATCTCCGCCACCCCCGGCGCCACGCACCAAAGCGCCCTCATCACGTGCAAACCCCCGGCCTGGCCCGGCCCAGCGCAATATCCAGCAGCACATCGGGGCTGATGTCATGCACCGCCCAGCTGAACCGCAGCCCATCGGCAATCCGCGCCGCCTCCGGCAGGGTAAAGGCGGGAATCCCGCTGCCCAGCAGCACCGGCGCCACGGTCATGTGCAGCCGGTCCAGGCAGCCCGCCGCCAAAAACCGAGACACCGTCACCCCGCCACCTTCCACGAAAATCCGCCGCAGCCCCCGCGCCGCCAGCGCATGCAGCAGCGCCGGCAGATCCAGCTCGGCGCCCTGGCGCGGCACCCGCAGCACCTCGGCGGTGCCATGCATCTCCGGCCCATCCTCGGCCACCACCAACAGCGTCGGCGGCCCACCGCGAAAAATCCCATACTCCGCCGAAAGCCGCCGCGCCGGGTCCAGCACCACCCGCACCGGGTCCGGCCCCGGGCAGTTCCGCGTGGTCAGCCGCGGGTCATCCGCCCGCACCGTGCCGGCGCCCACCAGCACCGCATCGCACAGCGCCCGCAGCCGATGCGTGTGCAGAATATCGCCCGGCCCGCCAATCCACTGGCTGCTGCCATTCACCGTGGCAATCCGGCCATCCAGAGTCTGCGCCAGCCGCCCCACCACCAGGCAGCCATCCGCCGCCTTGGGGGCTTCGAACAACGGCCCGAACAACCGCCCCATCTCGCCTTCAGGCGGCGCCCCGCCCTCCCGCATGGCCAGGGCCGCATCCCAACTCACCGCGGCACCGCCAGGCTGGGAAACAGCGGCAGCAGCGCCATCGCGATCAGCCCCGCCAGCAGCGGCAGCGCAATCGAGGCCAGCGTTCGGATCACCGCGAAACGCGGCCCCAGAAACGGCACCTCCCACATCACCACCCTGTGGAACGCCAGCACCGCCCACCCCGTAATCAGCGCCACCATCTGCGCCGGCCCGGCCCCGGCCTTCAAAAAGGTCAGCACCAGCGGAAAACTCGCATAAGGCCCGCCCGGTATCAGCCCGCCGGCGAAGCTCGCAATCACCAGCCCGCCCACGCCGCTGCCCGCGCCCAGCCAGCCGCTGGCCACATCGGCCGGAATCAGCTCCGCCAGAAACGTCGCCATCGGCATGGCCACCAGCATCATCGGCATCACCCGCGCCAGGTTGGTCTTGGTCTCCCGCAGCGCCCGCTGCGCCGTAGGAATCCCGCGCCGCAGCGCCAGCCCAAAGCAGACCAGCGCAATCAATATGATAATGACCTGCCCGCTCATCGCTGCTTCGGCTCCGGCGGCACCCAGGTCATCGGTATCCGCCGCGCCAGCGCCCCGGCAATCAGCCCCATGGGCAGCCCGCTGAGAAACCGCAGCAGCGCGAAATCCGTGCCCAGCAGCGGCATTTCCCACACCAATATCCGGTTGAACCCGTTCAACCCCCAACTGACGATGAAGGAGATCACGCAGCCAATATCCGCCCCGCCCGCCGTCAGCACCAGCACCATCGGGAAGGCCGCCATCGGCCCCCCCGGAGACGCCATGCCCACCGCCGAGGCAATCACCAGCCCGCGCCAGCCACTCTCCGCGCCCATCCACTTGGCCAGCGCGCCACTCGGGATCAACTGCTTCAAGGAACCAGCCATCAACATGCCGGCCAGCATGCTGGGCAAAATCCCCAGCATCAGGTCAACCGAGCCGCCCCAGGCATGCGCCACGGCGGCCGGCCCCTTCAGCACGCGCACCAGCACCACCGCCACCACGGTTATGGCGCTGAGCGCAAGCAGCGTGGAATGGCGACGAGCGAGGGCGAGCATGTGGCGGCAAACTGCCTGCGGCGGGCGGGATGGGCAAGCCGGGATGGTCAGTGGGCTCCGTAGATCGCCAGATCGAGCAGGTAGAGCGTCCCCACCGCGCCGCACAGGCCCCAGGTGAGGCACGTGTAGAAGGCCTCCCGCCGGTAGGCGATGCGCGTGGTTTCCTGCCGCAGCAGGCGCCAGGTCTGCTCGGCCACCGTGGTCAGGCCGGGGCCGTACTTGGCAAGCTTCGCGTCGAAGCTCTGCTGGTGGATCTGGATCAGGTAGGCGGAAGGCTTCGGTGCGGCCCGCTCCCGCTGGACCGCGGCGTAGTCCTCGACCGCGGCGAACACCCCGACGTGGTCCGGCAGTCCCTGGACCCTCGCGGCGGCCGCGACCTCATCCATCCCGGTCATGAACGCCCGGAACGCCTCCTCGCCATAGAGCAGCCTGGCCCGCAACTGGCCGCTCACCGCCAGCAGCGCGATAACCAAAAGGTCCTTGGCCTCGCCCGGCAGATCCCAGGGCAGCCAGCCCAGTAACCACCCCACGGCTGGCCGGATCAGGGAGCGGAACAGGCCGATGGCCTCGTGGAGCGGCTCCACCAGCCACTCCACCAGCGCACCGAGCTGCGGCACCCAGTCCCGGATGCCGCTCAGCGCCCAGTGCCAGAGGTCGATCCACACCCTGATATCATCAGCGATGCTGGCCAGGCCGATGACGGTGGTGAGCTGCGACAGCCAGAACCAAGCCTTGCCCAGCCCGAGCAGCAGTCCACCAAGGGTAAACCACTGCACGCCCTTCGCAGCGCCGCCCATGATGCCCCCCCATGCCTGTTGGCCGGAACGAGAGGCTAACGAAAGGGCGGTTGTGCTGCAATCGAGATGGTCGGCCCCTACCGCCGACGCAGCCGGCTCACATCGCGCACCGCGCCATAAGCCGCGCTCTTGGCCATGGCGCCATATGCCTGCAACGCCGTGCTCACCACCCGCGTGCGCTTCTCGGTCGGCAACCAGGCCGCATCGCCCTTCGCTTCCATCGCCGCCCGCCGCGTCGCAATCACATCCTCGCTCACGCGCAGGTTGATCGTCCGGTTCGGAATATCGATGTCGATATAATCGCCATCCTCCACCAGCCCAATCAGCCCACCCTCGGCCGCTTCCGGCGAAAGATGCCCAATGGAAAGCCCCGAAGACCCGCCCGAGAACCGCCCATCCGTCACCAGCGCGCAGGCCTTGCCCAGCCCCACGCTCTTCAAATAGCTGGTCGGGTACAGCATTTCCTGCATGCCGGGGCCGCCGCTCGGCCCTTCGTAGCGCACCACCACAATATCCCCGGCCTTGATCTTCTTGCCCAAAATCGCCGCCACCGAGGCATCCTGGCTCTCAAACACCCGCACCGGCCCGCTGAACTTCAGGATGCTCTCATCCACGCCCGCGGTCTTCACAATGCAGCCTTCCAGCGCCAGGTTGCCAAACAGCACCGCCAGCCCGCCATCCTGGCTGAACGCCGCTTCCTTGCTGCGGATAACGCCTTTGGCGCGGTCCAGGTCCAGCTCCTCAAACCGGCTATTCTGGCTGAACGCCACCTGCGTCGCCACACCACCCGGCGCGGCGCAGTAGAAGTGCCGCACCTTCTCGTTATTCGCCCGAGCAATATCCCATTCGGCCAGCGCCGCGCTCAGGCTCGGCGCATCCACCCGGCTCGTGCTGGTATCCAGCAGCCCGGCGCGGTCCAGCTCACCCAGAATACCCATGATGCCACCGGCCCGGTGCACATCCTCGCAATGCACGTTGATGACGCTCGGCGCCACCTTGCACAGCACCGGCACGCGGCGCGAAAGCCGGTCAATATCGGCCATGGTGAAGTCCACGCCGCCTTCCTGCGCCGCCGCCAGCAAATGCAGCACGGTGTTGGTGGAACCGCCCATGGCGATATCCAGCGTCATCGCATTCTCAAACGCCTTCACCGTGGCGATGCTGCGCGGCAGCACGCTGGCGTCGTCGCCCTCGTAATACGCCTTGGCAATCTGCACGATCCGCCGCCCGGCTTCCTCGAACAGCCCCTTGCGATCCAGATGCGTCGCCACAATCGTACCATTGCCCGGCAGCGCCAGGCCCAGCGCCTCGGTCAAACAGTTCATGCTGTTCGCCGTAAACATCCCCGAGCAGCTACCGCAGGTCGGGCACGAGGCCCGCTCCACCGCCTCAACCTCGGCATCGCTCAGGTTCGGGTCGGCGGCCATGATCATGGCGTCGATCAAATCGACCTTCCGCTTCACGCCCTTCAAATCCACGGTCCCGGCTTCCATCGGCCCGCCGCTGACGAAAATCGTCGGAATATTCAGCCGCATCGCCGCCATCAGCATGCCCGGCGTAATCTTGTCGCAGTTGCTGATGCACACCATCGCGTCGGCGCAATGCGCGTTCACCATGTACTCAACGCTGTCGGCAATCAGTTCACGGCTCGGCAGGCTGTACAGCATGCCGTCATGCCCCATGGCGATGCCATCATCCACCGCAATGGTGTTGAACTCCTTCGCCACGCCGCCGGCCGCCTCAATCTGCCGCGCCACCAGCTGGCCCAGATCCTTCAGGTGCACATGCCCCGGCACAAACTGCGTAAAGCTGTTGGCCACCGCGATGATCGGCTTGCCGAAATCCCCATCCTTCATGCCGGTGGCGCGCCACAAGCCGCGAGCGCCGGCCATGTTGCGGCCATGGGTGGTGGTGCGAGAACGGTATGCGGGCATTGGACGGCCTTCCTCATTCGGCAAACCGGAACCCTCTAGCGCTCCCCGCGCTCGCCTGCCAGCCTTCGCCAAAAATCGGAGGTAAAACGCCATGCCCCGCCTGCTCCTGGCTCTCCTGGCCCTGCTCCCGCTTGCCCGCCCGGCCGCGTCGCAGGAAGCATTTCCCAACCGCCCCATCCAGATCATCTACCCCTACTCAGGCGGCGGCGGCATCGACGCCCTGGGCCGCACCCTCGCCGCCGGCATGACCCCCCGCCTCGGCCAGCCCGTCGTCATCATCAACCGCGAAGGCGCTGCCGGCGGCATAGGCACCGCCGCCGCCGCCCGCGCCCCGGCTGATGGCTACACCCTGGTCTTCGCCCCCGCCCTCGTCGTCACCGTCCTCCCCTTCAGCACCCAGGGCGGCACCCCCTACAGCCTGGAAAGCTTCACCCCCCTCTGCCAAACCTTTGAGAATGTGATGACCCTGGCGGTCCACCCCGCCAGCCGCTTCCAATCCCTGGCCCAGCTGGTGGCCGAAGCCCGCGCCAACCCGGGCCGCCTGACCTATGGCACGCTGGGCATCGGCAGCATTCCCCACCTGGCCGCCGCCGAATTCGAACGCGTCGCCGGCATCGCCCTGCAACACATCCCCTTCCGCGGAGACAGCGCCATGCTGGTGGAACTCTCCCAGGGCCGCATTGAACTGGGCCCCACCGTGCTGGGCAGCGTGGCGGGCAAGGATGTGCGGCTGCTGGCCATTTTTCACGCCCGCCGCCACCCGGCCTTTCCGCAGGTGCCCACCGCGCAGGAACAAGGCTACCCCGTGGCCCCGCGCAGCTTTGGCGGCCTGCTGGCCCCGGCCGGCACCCCCGCCCCCCTGCTGGCCCGGCTTGAAGCCGCCTGCGCCGCCAGCGCCGCCGAACCCGCCTACCGCGAAGCCGCCGCCCGCGCCTTTCAAAGCGAGGATTACTACGCCAACGCCACCGAATACGGCCGCCGCCTGCACGAGGATGTGGCGGTGAAGGCCGCCCAGGTGCGCCGCCTGGACCTGGGGCGGTAGTTTTGTGGGTTAGGTGCCTGCAAACTGCGTGAAGCTGTTGGCCACGGCGATGATCGGCTTGCCGAAATCGCCATCCTTCATGCCTGTGGCGCGCCACAGGCCGTGAGCGCCGGCGATGTTGCGGCCATGGGTGGTGGTGCGAGAGCGGTATGCAGGCGTGGCGTGCGGTTCCCCATTGGGTGGTGTGACTGTCAGACGGAGGGTGCGTAGTGAGCGGGGGAGGGGGAAGGGTAGTTGCCCGACTAGAGGATCGGAGATAGCTTGACTTCGATCTTGTCCTAGAACAACCAAGCTGTTATCATATCGGATTAATAACAGAAAGTTAGAGGCAGCGCATATGTACGAGGCAAACTCGAAGCGGAAATTAGTTGTCGATAGTGTATTTATAGAAAATGAAATATCGAAAGATTATAGTAATCATATCTTTCAAAGATTGACGGCTGTTCGAAAGCGCTTTGACAGAGTGGATTTTCGCTATGCTGTGTTTGATGGCGGTTATTTGAGGGATTGTCACTTTGATTCGTGTGATTTCACTGGAGCTAAATTTATTTCGAGCAATTTTCATGGTACGAAATTCTGTGGGTGTCGATTTGAATATGCTGTGTTTGAGAGAACAAATATTGGTATAGAAATTCTTGATACTGAGTCCCCGAGGTACGAAAATTTAAAGATGCGCTTCGCGCGTACCTTGCGTCTTAACTACCAGCAGCTCGGTGATGTGAAGGGCGTCAATAAGGCGATGGAGCTTGAGCTTGAGGCTTGGTGTATTCATTTGCGAAAGGCGCTCACATCCGATGAAGAATATTACAGGAAAAAGTATCATGGCTATCTTTGGTTCAAAACGCTGATTGAATACATGTATTTTATATTTGGTAATTTTGTGTGGGGAAACGGAGAAAGCGCAAAAAAACTTCTTCGAGCAGTATTTTTGATATTAATTGGCATGTCATTTTATGATGTATTCATGTTTGAAGATCCCTCCCTTTTAGAATCTTATAAGAAAGGGATTGGTCGTGCTGCAGCGGCATTTATGGGTATTCCGATTGATGCTGCGTATCCCAAGCCATATTTGGCCGGAGTGACATTTGTGCGGCTTGTGGCAGTCGGTTTCTTGCTGTCGATCATCATTAAAAAATATAATCGGCGCTAATATGCATATTTATGCGTTTGGATCTCTGTGCCGTGGCGAAATAGATCAACGGTCAGATGTCGATTTGCTTGCCGTTGTAGGCGAGGGCACTGATGAGTTTCTCAGCACCAAAATTTTCTCTATTTATAGCGAGCGTCGGATAAAGGAGATATGGAAGGAGGGCAATCCATTTGCTTGGCATTTAGCAACGGAATCGAGGCTGATCTACTCAGGGTCTGGCATGGATTTTATTAAAAATCTTGGACAGCCTGCAAAATATAAAAATACGGCGGAAGACTGTGGGAAATTTTACGAGCTTTTTGTCTCATCGAAAGACGAATTAGCATCGAATGCTGATAGTTTTGTATTTGAATTGTCAAATATTTTTTTAAGCATCAGGAATTTTGCAACCTGCTTTGCGCTTGGATTTTTAGGGGTTATGGAATTTTCGAGGCGTTCCGCGTTGAACATCGGTGCATACAAATTGCAAATTGAACCGATGCAGTTCAACATCCTAGAGAGAGCAAGAGTTCTCTCGACTAGGGGAATAGGCGAGTCGCTTAGTATGGACGAGTTAAAGTTGGCATGCGACTGCGTCACGGAAATTCAAGGTTGGATGGATCAACTCATGAGGGAGGTCGAAGGCGATGGCGCGTGAGTTTAATGATCGCGTTTCAGCTCAGCGAGCGATCCTACGGATCATTAATCGCGAGCCGTGGCAACAAGAGCAACTGCATGGGCTTTCCAGCGGCGCTATCGAGCGATGGGCCGACTTCAATGACATCAAGTCAAGATCAAAGCTCGTTGCATTAGTGAGAGAAGCAGGAGAGAAATTATTCTTCCTTGCCAATAAAAGTCAGGACCAAGTCTCAAGTGAATATTTAATGGCTCGTGATGAGGTATCACGCCTTGCGGCCGCGATAGCGGAGGAAGTTCGGCCAGTGTAAACGAGGGCCGAGCTTTGGGCGACCAGCGGTAAACTCTCGACATAGCAAAAAATTCCTACTACCCTGCGCGCCCCCCATCCCCCAGGCGCTCCCCACCATGCTCTCCCGCCCCGGCTACCCCGCCCACTACGCCATCACCCGCCCCTGGGACCACCTGACCCCCCGCGAACTCGCCATCCTCCGCCCCTTCTTCGAAAAGCGCCCCGGCCAGCGCGGCCCCGGCCGCCCGATTCATGACCTGCGCGCCAGGCTCGATGCCATCTTCTGGGTGGTCTGCCACAACGGCCCCTGGAAGAACCTGCCG
>CANFIE010000107.1 GCA_947446625.1 Acetobacteraceae bacterium
AACGAGTATATTGAGACGCATGGTGGCGATGACACCATCAGCGTGGCCGGGCACAACAACGTCATCAGCACCGGTGGCGGCAATGACCGCATTGGCCTGACCGGCGGTGCGGCGCATGACAACTTCATTGATGCCGGCGAGGGCAACAATGTGGTGACGGGCGGGACCGACGGCAACAATATCCGCAGCGGCAGCGGCACCGATGCGGTGACGGTAAGCGGCCACAACAACTTCATCCGCACTGGCGGTGGTGATGACGTCATCAACCTGGGCCTGGGCGGTGGCGACAATGTTGATGGCGGCGACGGCGTGGATACCGTGGTGTACAGCGGCAATGCCGCCGACTACCAGGTGGTGCACGAACAGAACGGCATGCTGACCGTAACCGGGCATGGCGGCATTGACCATTTGACCAATGTGGAAGTGTTGCAGTTTGCCAATGCCAGCGTCAGCACGCCGGCCCTGGTGCCGGTGGGTGAGCATCTGCCGGTGCTGGAGGATGCCAACCCGATCGATGTGCTGGGCAATGTCCTGGCGAATGACATTCCCTCGCACAGTGGCGCGCCACTGGTGGTGACCGGCTTCCGCATTCCGGGCAACCCGACGCTGTTTGCCGCGGGCGCGCAGGCGCCGCTGGGTGGCGGGGCTTTCCTCAGCGTGGCGGCGAATGGCGATGTGACGCTGGAGCAGGGCGGTGCCTTTAACGGCCTGGCGGCGGGTGCGCATCAAAGCGTGACGTTCAGCTACACGGTGGAGGATGGCACCGGCGCCAGCGCGGTGGGGGATGCCAGCGTTGAGTTGACCGGGGTGAATGACGCGCCGGTGCCGACGAATGAGGTGCTGCACACCGATGCCGCCGCCGCCGACAACCTGGGCAATGTGCTGGCGAATGACCACGACCCCGATAGCGGCGACGTGCTGCATGTCACCGGCTTCAACATTGGTGGACATGACTATCTGGTGGGGCAGGTTGCCACGGTGAATGGCAGCGCGCAGTTCACCATCACGGCTGCGGGTGATGTGCTGCTGACGCAGAACCACGCCTGGGATGGCCTGCCGGGCGGCACGGCGGTGAGCCTGGACTTCACCTACACCGTGAATGACCGGGCCAATGGCAGCGGGCTTTCCGCCACCGGCAATGCGAGCATCGACCTGCATGCGCTGCCGGCGGTGCCGGTGGGCTCGACCAACCAGAGCGTGAGCGGCAATAATCAGGTGCTGCATGGCACCGCGGGTGATGACGTGCTGACCGCGACTGGCTGGCATGAGGTGATTTTGGCCGGCGACGGCAATGATGTGATTGATGGCGGCAATGGCCAGAGCAGCATCGAAGCCGGGGATGGCAATAACAGCATCACCGTCCGGGGCGGCGCCGATACCATCAATGCCGGGGATGGCGACAACACGCTGGTGGGCCCGGATGGCCAGGCGCATGTGCACTTCGGCGAGGGCACTGAAAGCATTACGCTGGCTGGCTACGGCAATGTCGTGGAGATTGGCGCTACCACCACGGGCACGGTGAGCCAGATTGTGGCCGGTGCCGGTGGCGCCAGTGTGACCACGCATGAAGGCCTGGGCGATGGCGATGTGCGCATCACCCTGGCCGGTCACAACAATACGGTGGTGACCGGAGACGGCGACGACACGGTGAGCGGCAGCCAGGGCAACACCAGCATTACCCTGGGTGACGGCAACAACACCGTGGATGTGCTGGGCTACGGCAACCAGATTTTCCTCGGAGCGGGCAGCACCACTGTGCTGCATGCCGGTAGCGGCAATGACACGGTGGTGAGCGGCGGCGGCTTTGCCTTCATCAACCTGGCCGGCAACGGCAATGTGGTGGATGGCAGCGCCGGCGGCACGCTGGAGATTCACGGTGGCAGCGGCAACAGCCTGTACATCGCGCCCACCAATGGCCCCGGGGCGGAATTGATATACGACTTCAACCTGAACAGCGGCGACCGGCTGGAGTTCAAGGGCAAGGTGCTGGCGGATCTCAGCTTCCAGATCTCGGGCAATGACCTGCTGGTTTCCACCGCCGTGGATGAGGTGGTGACCTTGGTGGGACTGGGGAATGCCCTGGCGCAGGCCAACCTGATCAGTTCGCACCTGATCTTCGCCTGAGCCGGGACGGCGCATAAAAAGGGCCGCTCCCCTGGCTGGGGCGCGGCCCTTTGTTGTTTCGCGCCGGCTTATTCGGCGGCGAGTTGCAGGCGCGGTTCCAGCCCGGCGCCGGCCAGGGCGGCGCGGATGCGGGTGAGTTCGGCGGCGCCCAACTTCTTCAGCGGCGGGCGCACCACGGCGCGCTGCATGCGCCCCAGCATCACCAGGGCTTCCTTCATGCGGTTGTGCATGTCGAAGGCCGGGGCGGCGTAGAATGCCTCCGACGTGGCGCGGACCAGGGTGTTGAGGCGCTGGGCCTCGGCCAGGTCCTGGCGCTGAACGGCCTCGAACAGTTCAACCTGCAACTGGGCAATGACGCTGCCGGAGCCGGAGAGCAGACCCTTGCAGCCGGTGACCAGGCTGCCCATTAGCCAGGCGCTGTGGGTGGAGAGCACGTTGACCGGGCGCGACAGGCCCTGCAGCGCCACCACATGCTTTTCGGCCAGCACCGGGTCGCCGCTGCCATCCTTGATGGCCTTGATCTGCGGGATTTCGGCGGCCAGTTCCAGCAGCGTGGCCATGGGATAGGTGAGGCCGGTGGGCAGGCCGTATTGGAACAGGATGAGCGGAAGGTCGGTAGCGGCAGCCACGGCGCGGACATGGTCGGCCAGGCATTCCGGCCGGGCGGCATGGCCACGCGACAGCACGTTGGGCGGGAAGACCAGCAGGCAGGAGGCACCGCCGGCGGCGGCCATCTTGGCCAGCTTCACCGCCTGCATGGTGCTGTCGGAGTAGACGCCGTTGATGATGGGCGTGGTGTCGCCGATGGCGTCCATCGTGGCGTCCAGCACGGCAACCTGCTCGGCGTATTCGCAGGAGGAGACTTCCGAGGCGTGGGCGTTGATGGTGATGCCGTTGATGCCGCGGGTGCCGGCGACGTCGCGCAGATGCGCCTTGTAGCCGGCGAAATCGACCGAGAGATCCTCATGGAAGGGCAACAGGCAGGCGGGGATGACGCCTTCAGCCTTGTAGGCGGGGAATTTGGCGGGCATGGGCGGACGCCTCCGGGTTCGGGGTGATTTCGGCTGAGGATAGCGCCAAAGCGCGGCGGTTGACCACGGGGCGTGGCTCGGGGCATCTGGCGGGAAATGCGCCCGAGGATTGCCATGCGCCGTCGTTCCCTGCTTGCCGCCCCCTTCGCCCTGCCCGCCCTGGCGCAAGCCCAGGCCGCCACGGTGATGCGGCTTTCGCACCAATTTCCGCCCAGCCACCACAATGCGCGGGTGATGGCGGCCTTCGCCGAGGATGTGAAGGCGCGCAGCCAGGGCAGCCTGGATGTGCAGGTGTTTCCGGCTGAGCAATTGGCCCGGGCGAATGAGAATTTTCCCGGCGTGGCGCGTGGCGCCTTTGAGGCCGCCTGCGCGGTGAACTTCCAATGGGGCACCACCCTGCCGGAGATGAATGCGCCGACCATCCCCTACCTGTTCAGCGATATCGCCCGAATCCGGAAATTCCCGGGCAGCGAGGCGGCGAAGGCACTAGAGGGGCTGCTGGAGCGGCGGGCGGTGCGCAACCTGATGTGGCTCTATACCTCGCGCCAGGCGATTTTCACCAGCAACCGCAAGCTGATTGTGACGCCGGGCGACTTCCAGGGGCTGAAGGTGCGCGGGCTGAATGCGCTGACCGACAATGCGCTGACCGCCGTGGGCGCGGCGCCTTCCTCCATGCCCGGGCCGGAAGTGCCGCAGGCGCTGCAATCCGGCGTGCTGGATGCCGGGCTGACCGATCTTTCGGCAGCGGTGTCGCGCCGGTTTTATGAGTTCCAGCGCTTTGGCACCGTGACGCCGTTTTTCTGCGTGATGAGCCATGTGTATGTAAATCCGCGCTGGCTGGCCGGGCTGCGGGCCGAGCAGCGCACCGCGCTGGAAGCGGCGGCGCGCAAGGCCGAGCAGGACCAGATGGGCGTGACCGAGGCGACGGCGGCGGCCGCGCTGACCGAGTTGCGCGCCAAGGGCATGACGCTGCACGAGCAGACCCCGGCCGAGGCGACGGAATGGGCGGCGAAGATGCAGCCGCCGGTGATGGCGGCCTTTCTGCGGCTGGCGCCAGAGCATGGCCGCCGGGTTGCCGACCTGCTGGCCACGCTGTGACCTGGTGGGAGCGCGGCGCCGCCCGGCTGGCCGGGGCGGCAGCCTGGCTGGCCAGCGGCGCCACGGCGCTGTGCCTGGTGCTGATCTGCGTTTCGGTCGCGGCGCGCTACCTGTTCAACCTGCCCATCGCCTGGATCGACAAGGTGGCCGGCTGGCTGGTGGTGGCCATTGTGCTGCTGGCGGCGGGGGAAACGCAGCGGCGGTTCGAGCATATCGGGGTGGATGTGGCGACCACGCGCATTGGCCCAAGGCTGGCGCATGGGGCGCATCTGCTGGGCGCGCTGGCGGTGGCGCTGGTGGCGGGCGTGCTGGTGCATGCCGGGCTGGAGGCGGTTGAGTTCAGCCAGATGGTGGGCATGCAGACCGAGATTGAGGGCGTACCCGAATGGTGGGTGCAGGCCATTCTGCCGCTGGGCGCCGCCGTGCTGTTGGTGGTGGCGCTGGCCCAGGCTGCCACGCTGGCGCTGGGGCGGGCGCCGGCACATTTGCCAACCGGGGAGGCCGACCCCGCCAGCGGTGAGCGGATGCTGCGCGAATGACCTTTCTTCTGCTGCTGCTGGCGCTGATTGGGCTGCTGTACCTGGGCATGCCGATGTTCGCAGCGTTGTTCCTGCTGCCGCTGGGCGTGCTGTACTGGGTGGAAGGCGGCGTGCCGGCGCTGGGCGAGATGGTGACCGGCAAGCTGGATGGCTACCTGCTGGTGGCGATTCCGCTGTTCATGCTGAAGGCGCACATCATGGTGCGCGGGCGGGTGGTGGATGACCTTTACGCCGCCGCCTTTGCGCTGCTGCGCGGAGTGCGGGGTGGCGTGGGCATTGCCACGGTGGCGGCGTGCACGGTGTTTGCCGCCATTACCGGGAGCAGCGTCGCCACGGCGCTGACGGTGGGGAAAATCGCCATTCCGCAGATGCTGCGCTACGGCATGTCTCGCCAGGGTGCCTTTGGCGTGGTGGCGGGTGGCGGGACGCTGGGGATTCTGCTGCCGCCTTCAGCGCCCATGGTGCTGTACGCCTATGTCACCGAAGCCTCGGTGAGCTACCTGTTTCTGGCCGGGCTGATGCCGGGACTGATGATGGCGGCGATGTTCGCCGGCTGGTGCATGCTGACCGAGGGCCGCGCCCGCACGCCTGAGGGCGAGGTACCGGAGGCGCCGGATGCGCGGACCTTCCTGCGCTCGATGTGGGCGGTTTCGCTGCCGGTGTTTGTGCTGGGCGGGATTTACCTTGGCGTGTTCACCGCCACGGAAGCCGCCGGCACCGGCACGCTGTATGCGCTGCTGATCGCGGTGTTCGGCTATGGCGCGCTGAAATGGCGCGACCTGCTGGATGGCGTGCAGGAGGCGACGCGCACCGCTTCCATGCTGCTGCTGATCATCGCTGGGGCGGCGATTTATGGCTACATGCTGACCAAGCTGCGGGTGCCGCAGGAGTTGGTGGCGCTGGTGACGGAATATGGGCTGAACAAGCTGCAATTCCTGATTGCCATGATGGTGCTGCTGTTTCTGCTGGGCCTGGTGCTGGAGAGCTTTTCCATCATTCTGCTGACCATGCCGGCGATTTTGCCGGTGATGGCGGCGCTGGATGTGGACAAGATCTGGTACGGGGTGCTGCTGACGCTTTCGCTGGAGATGGCGCTGATCAGCCCGCCGGTGGCGATGAACCTGGTGGTGATCAAGGCCATTACCGGGGCGCCGCTGGCCGAGGTGAACCGCAGCATCATGCCCTACATGCTGATGCTGATGGTGGGGACGGCGCTGCTGATAGCCTTCCCGGGGATTGCGCTGTGGCTGCCGCGGCTGGCGGGCTACGCCGGGTAAGTTATCTGGTGCGGACCGGGCCGCTGCTGCCCGTGCCGCCACCGCCAGGCAGGCTGGTGGCCAGGGCGGCGATGGCGCCGGCCGCCAGGGGTAGCAGCGCATAGGTCCAGGGGTTGGGGCCGGCCAGGGTATCGGCGGGCAATGGCTCGGCTTCCGCCGGGCGAGGGCGGGTGGCCATGCGGGCGGGCGCCTGCGGGGCGGCGCCGCGCGGGGGGATGACCACCTCGGCGCCTTCCGGCACGCGCAGCGTGCGCAGTTGCGCCTGGGCGGGCAGTGCCAGCAGGGAGAGCAGTAGGGCGAGGACGGGTTTCACAACCGTAGATTGCGCGGCCATGACCATTACGGCAAGGGTTTATTCCGCATCGGGCTGGCGTTCGGGCGCGGCCTCGGAGAAGGCGGGCATGGCGAGGCTGGCGGCCTCGGCGGCCAGAAGCCGCGGCATGGCGGTGGTGACGACGTTGAAGCGCCGGGCGTTGTAGAGTTGCGGCACCAGGGCAAGGTCCGCCAGGGTGGGCCTAGCGCCGAAGCAGAAGGGGCCGGACTCCTGGGCGATCAGCGCCTCGCAGGCGGCCAGACCCTCAGCGATGGTGTCATGCGCCCAGGCGTTCACCGTGGCATCGTCATGCCCCAGGGCGCGCAGGCGGGAGAGGATCTTCAGATTCTGCACCGCGTGGATTTCGCAGGCGATGGCCTGGGCGAAGGCGCGGACGCGGGCACGCTGCACAGGGTCGGCCGGCATCAGGCGGGGCGTGGGGTGGGTTTCGTCCAGGTATTCCACAATGGCCAGCGACTGGGTCAGCGCCGTGCCGTCCTCCAGCACCAGTGCGGGCACCAGGCCTTGCGGGTTGGTGGGCAGGTAGTCGACGCTGCGCTGTTCGCCACGGCGCAGGTGGCGGAAGCGATGCTCGGCCTGCAGGCCTTTGAGGTTGAGCGCGATGCGGACCCGATAGGCCGCGCTGGAGCGATAATAGCCGTAGAGCAGCATCAACGCCTCCCGAGCATGTTCCGCGCGATGATGACGCGCATGATTTCGTTGGTGCCTTCCAGAATGCGATGCACGCGCAAATCCCGCACCAGCTTTTCAATGCCGTAGTCGGCCAGGTAGCCGTAGCCGCCGAGCAATTGCAGTGCGTCATCGGCGATGCGGTGGCAGGTATCAGTCGCGAAGCGCTTGGCCATGGCGCAGAAGGCGCCGGCATCGGGGGCCTTGTCGTCCAGCTTGCCGCAGGCGCGCCACAGCAGGGTGCGGCTGGCTTCCAGTTCAGTCAGCATATCGGCCAGGCGGAACTGGGTGTTTTGATAGTCGGCGATGGGTTTGCCGAAGGCGGTGCGGTCCTTCACATAGGCCAGGGCCTTGTCCAGCGCCGCTTGCGCGCCGCCAACGCTGCAGGCGGCGATGTTGAGGCGGCCGCCATCCAGCCCTGCCATGGCGAACTTGAAGCCTTCGCCCTCATTGCCCAGCAGGGCGCTGGCGGGCACGCGGGCAGCGTCGAAGATAACCTGGCGGGTGGGCTGGGCGTTCCAGCCCATTTTCTTTTCATTGGCGCCGAAGGAAAGGCCGGGCGTGTCCTTTTCCACCAGCAGGGCGGAGATGCCGCGGGGCGTGTCGTCTCCGGTGCGGACCATGGTGAGGTAGAGGTCGGAGACGCCGGCGCCGCTGATGAATTGCTTGGCGCCATCCAGCACGTAGTGGTCGCCGTCTCGGCGCGCTTTGGTGCGCAGCGCGGCGGCGTCGCTGCCGCTGCCAGGTTCGGTGAGGCAGTAGCTGGCGATCTTCTCCATGCCCACCAACTGCGGCAGCCAGTGCTTGCGCTGCGCGTCGCTGCCGAAGCGGTCGATCATCCAGGCGACCATGTTGTGGATGGAGAGGAAGGCCGAGATGGTCGGGCAGCCGGTGGCCAGGGCTTCGAATACCACGGCGGCGTCGAGCCGGCTGAGACCGGCGCCGCCGCTTTCCTCGCGCACATACAACGCGGCCATGCCGAGGCTGGCGGCCTCCCGCAGCACATCCACCGGGAAGTGGCGGGCTTCGTCCCAGGCCTGGGCGTTGGGCGCCAGGCGGTCAGCGGCAAAGGCCAGGGCCACTTCGCGGAGTTCGCGGGTGGCTTCGGGCAGGTCGAACATCACAGCGCCGCCAGCTTGGCTCGGGTGGCTTCCAGGTTGCGCAGCTTGATGTGGCCGTAGCCCTTCACGCCAGCCCAGGCCTCCGCCCAGGCGCAGGCACGGGCATGGCTTTCCGGCGTCAGGCTGGCCAGGGCGGCCTGGATGCCGGCGCGGAATTCGCCGGGCAGCGCGCGTTCGGTGCGGCGTTCCTCGGTGTTGCCGAAGACATCCAGCGCCGTGCCGCGCAGCGCCTTGCCATGGCGCAGCAGGCGCAGCGCGCCCAGCATCCAGGGGCCGAAGGTGAGCTTGCGCGGTTGGCCGGTAACGGGGTCCAGCTTCGCCAGCATGGGCGGGGCCAGGTTGAGTTCCACCCGCTGGGTGCCGGTGAAGTGCTGCGCCAGCTCGGCACGCCAGGCCGGCAGGCTGTGCAGGCGGGCGACTTCGTATTCGTCCTTGTAGGCCATCAGCCGGTGTAACTGGGTAGCCACGGCGCGGCTCAGGCGTTCCTGGCCGGGCATGATGGTCTGTTCCGCCCGGCGCACGCTGGCGACGAAGCCGGCGTATTCATCGGCGTAGGCGGCGTTCTGGTAGGCGGTGAGGTCGGCGGTGCGGCGGGCCAGCAGGACGTCCAGCGTCTCGGCTTCCGGCACGATGACGCTGGGCGGCGCCAGGGCGGCGGCGCGGCCGAGCGCGAAGGCGGCCTTGTTACGCTCGATCTGCGCGCCGTTGAGTTCCAGCGCGCGGTTGATCGCCTCGCTGCTCAGCGGCAGCAGGCCGCGCTGGTAGGCCACGCCGAGCAGCCAGACATTGAGGTAAATGAGGTCGCCCATGGCTTCCTCCACCACCTGGATGCCGGGCATGGTGATGACCTCGCGGCAGGCCTTGCGGACGCTGGCGAGCATGCCCTCGCGGTCGTAGCGGGTGGAGGTATCCAGCACGAATTGCGCGGTGGGTTGCAGGTCTGCGTTCAGCACGGCCACGGTGCGGCTGGCGCCGAGCAGCGGGCGGGCGGTGCGGCCCTGGGCCACCACCATGTCGGCGGAGAGCAGCAGGTCGGCGCGGCCCATGCCGATGCGCGGCGCGTCGATGGTCTCGGGTGCGGCATTGACGCGGCCGATGCGGAGCTGAGCGAAGACGCCACCGCCCTTCTGCGCCAGGCCGAGCATATCCACGCTGCGGACCGGACGACCTTCGATATGCGCCGCCATGGCGAGGATGGCGCCAAGCGCGGTGACGCCCTGGCCGCCGACGCCAGCGAGCAGGATGTTCCAGGCCGGCTCGCCCTCACGCGCATCGGGGCGGGGCGGTTCGGGCAGGTTGCCGTCAACGGTGGGGAGGGCGGGCTTCACCGGTTCGGCGCCCACCAGCGTGACGAAGGAGGGGCAGAAGCCCTGGACGCAGGAAAGGTCCTGGTTGCAGGCGCTTTGGTCGATGGCGCGCTTGCGGCCGAACTCGGTCTCCAGCGGCTCCACCGCCAGGCAGTTGGAGGCGGCGGAGCAGTCGCCGCAATCCTCGCAGACGCGCGGGTTGATGACGGCGCGCTTGATGGCGGCGGCCTGGGTGCCGCGCTTGCGCTTGCGGCGGCGTTCCGTGGCGCATTGCTGGTCGAAGATCAGGATGGAGACGCCCTGCCCTTCGCGCAGCTCGCGCTGCACCTGGTCCAGCTCACTGCGGTGACGGTATTCGGTGAGCGCCGGCATGCGCGGGTCTTCGGCGTGGCGGTCGGGGTCGTCGCTGACCACCACAATCTTCTGCGCACCTTCGGCATGCACCTGCGCCGCGATCATCGGCACGGTCATCTCGCCTTCGGGCACCTGGCCGCCGGTCATGGCCACGGCGCTGTTGACCAGGATTTTGTAGGTCATGTTGGTGCCGGAGGCGAGCGCCTGGCGGATGCTGAGCAGGCCGGAATGCGCGTAGGTGCCGTCGCCGATATTCACGAACATGTGCTTCTCGGTGACGAAGGGCGCCATGCCGATCCAGGGCTG